>CAIUOO010000392.1 GCA_903900795.1 uncultured Gemmatimonadota bacterium
CGGCATCGTGGAGGCGGGGCTGCTCGAGCCGATGCTCGCGCGGCTGCACGCGCTGGGTCTTGATGTCACGGTCTTCTCCGATGTCTTGGCCGATCCGCCGGCGTCGTGCGCGGAGGCCGCGGTGGCGGTGGCGCTGGCGACACGCGCCGACGGCGTGATCGGATTCGGCGGCGGCAGTTCGCTCGATGTCGCCAAGCTCGTGGCCCTGCTGTCGTGTTCCGGTGAAACGCTCGACGCGGTGCTCGGCGTCGGTCGTGCGGTCGGGCCACGCTGGCCGCTGATTCAGGTGCCGACGACGGCGGGCACCGGCTCCGAAGTGACGCCGATCGCGATCGTGACCACGCCAAGCGGGGAAAAACAGGGCGTGGTGTCGCGGCGGTTGTATGCCGACGTCGCGGTGCTCGATGCCACGCTCACACGTGGACTGCCAGCCCGTGTGACGGCGATGACCGGTATCGATGCGATGGTGCACGCCATCGAAGCGTATACCAGTCGTCACGCCAAGAACGTACTCTCCGACACGCTCGCCGTGCGCGCGCTGCGGTTGCTCTCCGATCATCTCGTTGCGGCGATCGAAGATGGCAGCAACCTGGAGGCGCGTCGCGCCATGCTGCAGGGCTCCATGCTGGCCGGCATGGCCTTCGCCAACGCGCCCGTGGGCGCCGTGCATGCGCTGGCGTATCCCATTGGCGGACAGTTCCATGTGCCGCATGGGCTGAGTAACGCACTGGTGCTGCTGCCGGTGCTCGAGTTCAACCTCCCCGAGGCGGAGCCGCTGTATCGTGAATTGTCCGACGCCGTGCGCGCCAGCGAGCGCACGTGGCACCGGAGTGCGAGTGGCCGCGCATTCATCGATGCGATGGCCACCATCGTGGGTGAGCTGGGGCTCGAGCGCACGTTGGGCGAGTTGGGTGTGATCGAAGCCGATTTGCCGGGGCTCGCCACCGACGCCATGAAAGTGCAGCGGTTGCTGGTGAACAATCCCCGCGACGTAAGCTACGAGCAGGCGCTGGCGCTGTATCGCGAGGCGCTATGACGAACGCGGCCGAAACGCGGGCGCACTACGCGCATTGCACGACGATCGATACGCGATGGATGGACAACGATGCGTATGGTCACGTAAACAACGTCGTGTACTACAGCTTCTTCGACACGGCGGTGAATCGCTGGCTCATCGAGCGCGGCCTGCTCGACATCGCGGGGAGTGAGGCCATCGGTCTGGTGGTGGAAACGCAGTGCCGATACGCGTCACCGATCACCTTCCCCGATCGTGTCACCGCGGGCGTGCGCGTGGTGCATCTCGGGCGGTCCAGCGTACGCTACGAGCTGGCGCTCTTTCGTAACGATGACGAGGCGCCGGCGGCCACCGGGCACTTCGTTCATGTCTATGTCGATCGCACGTCGCGGACGTCGGTGCCGATCCCGGATGCGGTGCGGCACGCGCTCGAGGGGCTGCGGCTGTCAGCCCCTCCGACCTCAACCAGCTAAGTCGCATGCGCGCTGTCATTTGTCGGGCCTTCGATCAGCCCGAAACACTCACGGTGGAAACCGTACCGGACCCGGTAGCCGTGGCCGGCCATGTCGTCATCACGGTGCACGCCGCCGGCGTGAACTTTCCCGATGCGTTGATGGTGATGGGGCAGTACCAGGTGCGTCCACCGCTGCCGTTCACGCCCGGGGGAGAAGCCGCCGGCGTGATCCTCGAGGTGGGCCTGGGCGTCAACCATCTACACGTCGGACAGCGCGTGGTGGCATTCACGCGAATGGGCGCCTTCGCCGAACGCCTGTGTGCGCCGGCGTCGGCCGTCACACCGATTCCCGACGCGCTGTCGTTTGACGTCGCGGCCACGCTGCCACTCGCCTACGGCACGGCGATGCACGCGCTGATCGATCGCGCGCAACTCGCCGCCGGCGAGACGCTGCTGGTGTTGGGCGCCTCGGGCGGCGTGGGACTGGCCGCCATCATGATCGGCAAGGCACTGGGCGCACGCGTGATCGCGGCGGCGAGCACCGACGAGAAGCTGGCGCTGTGCCGTACGCACGGCGCCGATGAGGTCATCAACTACAGCACGGAATCGCTGCGTGATCGGCTCAAGGCGCTCACCAACGGACTCGGCCCCGACGTGATCTGTGATCCGGTGGGTGGTGACCTCGCCGAGCCCGCCTTTCGCAGCATCGCCTGGGGTGGACGCTATCTGGTGGTCGGCTTTGCCGGCGGTGCCATTCCCGCGCTGCCGCTGAATCTGCCGCTGCTGAAAGGCGCCTCCATCGTGGGGGTGTTCTGGGGCTCCTTCGAACAGCGCGAGCCCGCCGCGAACGCACGCCACCTCGCGCAACTGATGGCGTGGGCGACCGACGGCACGATTGCACCGGTGGTCAGTGCGCGGTACCCGTTGGATCAGTGCGCGGCCGCCCTGCGGGCGATGCTCGACCGGCAGGTCGTGGGGAAAGTCGTGGCGGCGCCGCGCGTCAGCGTTGAAACGTGACGCGACCGCGGGACAGCGTGAGGACCACCGCGCCGCGTAGCAACGCCGGGCCGTCGGCGCGGAAGGGATCGACGTTCAGCACCGTGAGGTCGGCCCGCTTGCCCACGGCAATCGTGCCGGCGTCCCGTTCGTCGAAGCCCGCGTTGGCGCTCCACACGGTGTAACCACGCACCGCTTCTTCCGGTGTCATGCGCTGTGCCGGATACCAGCCGCCCGCTGGCGCGCCGCTGGTGTCCTGACGCGTGATGGCGGAGTGCAAGCCATAGAACGGACTCCAGTCGGAGCCGGGCAGATCCGACGAGAACACCAGCGCCGCCCCGGCGCGGCGCAGCGTGCGCCACGCATAGGCGCCACCGACGCGCTCCGCACCGACCCGCGTCTCCGCCCATCCCTTGTCCTCGACGGCGTGCGGCGGCTGCACGGAGGCCACGACGCCCAAGGCGGCGAAACGCGCGATATCCGGCGGCGATACGACCTGGGCATGTTCCACGCGGTGGCGCAGGCCGCGCGCCCGCGGGGCGGAACGGGTGACTGAATCGATGAAGTCGAGCGTGGCGCGGTTGCCGGCATCACCGATCGCATGAATGCCGACCTGAAAGCCGGCGCTCATCGCATCGGCGACCAGCCGTTGGTCGAACCCATAGGCCCCACCACTCACGCCGCGATGCCCGGGACGGTCTGCGTAATCCGCCAGCAGCTGCGCCCCCCGCGAGCCGAGGGCGCCGTCGAAGTAGGCCTTGACGGCGCGCACCGTGAGCGTGCCGTTGGCGGAGGTGAAGGGGCCGCGTGCGATCCAGCGGCGGATCAGTGCCGAGTCACGTGCGCTCAGCATCGCGTACACGCGCAGGGGCAGCGAGTCGCGCGCCGCCAGTCGCTCGAAACTGTCAATCACGTCAGGAGCGACTCCCGCCTCGTGCACGCCGGTATAACCCGCGGCGGCCATCACGTGCAGCGCCCGCAGTACCTGTGCGTCCCGCTGAGCCGGCGAGGGAATCGGTACGGCGTCGTCGAGCAGCGGGACCGCGCGATTGAGCACCAGCCCTGTGGGTTCGCCGCTCGCGTCGGTGCGGATCTCGCCACCGGCCGGTGCCGGCGTAGAGCGCGTGAGGCGGGCCTCGGTGAGCGCCCGTTGGTTCGCCCATGCGGCAAAGCCGTGCAGGCTGCGCAGGATGACCGGGTGATCGGGAACCCGCGCGGAGAGCAGGCGCTTGTCGGGGTAGCGGTTGGCCCATGCCCCTTCGTCCCAGCCGTAGCCCAGGATCCACTCGCCCTTCGGCGTCTGCGCGGCGCGGGCAACGATACGTTCCACGGCCTCCGCCTCGGTGGCGACACCCGTCAGGTTCACGCGGTCGAGCGACTGGCC
>CAIUOO010000393.1 GCA_903900795.1 uncultured Gemmatimonadota bacterium
AGCACGCCGGCGGTCTTCAGCACGTCGATCGCGTTCCGTGCGGTCGGCGCCGTTACGCCGAGGAGTCGTGCGGCACGCGTGGTGGAGACGAACGGATTCCGCAGCAACTCTTTGAGCAAGTGCGCACTGTGCGCGTTTCCCGCAACGGCCTCTCTGGCGCGCTCGTAGGCGTCCAGGATCTCTCGCGCCCGCGAGGCGGCGTCCCGCGCCGTCTCCAACACGCCACGGAGGAAGTACCGTAGCCACGCCTCCCAGTCACCATCCGTGCGCACGCGTTGCAGGAGTCGGCCGTACTCGCTCTTGTTCTCTTCGAGATAGGCGGAGAGGTACAGCAACGGGAGGGGCAGACGACCTCGCTCCAACAAGTACAACGGGATCAACAGCCGCCCGATGCGGCCATTGCCGTCGCGAAACGGATGCAGCGTTTCGAAGTGTTGATGCAGGAGCGCACAGACGACCAGTGGCGGCATCTGTCGCCCGCGCTCCTGAAGAAAGCGCTCCCACGCCGACAGCGCGCCCGGAAGGACGTCGGGATGCGGAGGCACAAACAGCGCCGTCGCAGGCGTGCTGCCGCGGTGCCCGATCCAGTTCTGGGAGACGCGGAACGCGCCGGGACTCTTATCGGCGCCACGCACGCCGGCCATGAGCCGTTCGTGCAACTCGAGGAGCAGCGCGTTGCCGACGGTCTGACCGCCCCGAACCTGCGCAATACCGAACTCCAGTGCGGTCACGTAGTTGCGGACCTCTTGAATGTCGGGGGAGTCCGCTGTGGGGTCGTCATGCAGCGCCTCATCCTCGAACACATCGGAGAGTGACGCCTGCGTGCCTTCAATGCGCGAGGAGAGCACGGCCTCACGGCGCACATAGGGCCCAAGAAGGACATGGGGATTCGGAAGCTGGCCACCGACCCCGGCCAGCTCGCCGACAGCCGCATCGGCATCGGAAAGCAACCCGATCAGTTCCTCGTCATAGACCAGGCTTGGCGGCAGCCCTGTGGGGACGAAGGCGAAGTATTCGAGCCCGTTGCTCATCTCGCGACGCTCCAGGGAACCAGCGCGCTGGGAGCGGAAATCCGTAGGATTCATCGTGGGAAAGATGACTATTCAGAAAGAAAATGCCACTTTGTTTTCACAATCTAACGGATACAGCAAGAATGCCTTCCGTATCGAGTAAATACGGAAACAAACGAGCACTTTTCTTTCCGGATACATTATAAGTGATTACCAGACAACGCTTTACAATTGCTCGATCGCCAGCACCGGATGCAATTCGAAGCCGTTCCGGGCGCGCCCACGCTGGTTGTGAATGAAGTCCCAAAATCCGACGCCAGTGAACGTCGCCTGCCCGCCGATTTTTGCGGCCACGCATGCGGAGCTGGGGCTGGCGCGGGTGAATTGGGAGAATCGTGCGCGCTGAGCGGAGAGCACCGAACCAACACGGATTTGCTCCGGATGTGCGTCGGAATTCGTGACCATTCCGACGTCGTTACCGCCAATAATTGAACAACAGGTGAAGGCCTCACGGTGCCGCGCGACGGTCGGCACCGTGAGGCCGTTTTGTTTATCCGTGTGGGTTCCGTGTCACCGGTGTCATCCGTGTTCTGGCCGTTACGATCTCCGCTGTCCACCGCCCGTCGTGTCACGAACAGATCGAATACTGCCGGAACACGGATCAGACAGGTGACACCGTAACAACACGGAAACGCCGCGAGCCCTATGGCCGAATCCCCGTGATCACGGTTCGGCCGGAACTCCGCTCAGTGCAATGGATGAACTTCGACGAAGGCCGCGAACACGCGATCGATTTCTATCTGCATGCCGTCTTCACGTTGCAACAGGACGCTGCGACTGGTACAGCATTGACAGCGCATAACGGCTCCCGGCTGAATACCGACGGACGAACAATGATTCCGGACAATCTCAAATAGGACTGCCCCGACGGCAACGCGCTCGCCGACCGTGATGTCGATGAGCGAACGGGACGAATCGTGCGCGGGCGTGATACGTCCGACACTTCCCGCTGCGCGCCGACGACACCTTTTCGATCGGCACCGATACGGTGCGGCAAGATGTGCGAAGGCTCTCGTGCCGTTGGCGACAACCAGCACACACGCCGCCCGTCAAATGACCGTAAATCCATCGCTGCGCGATGCGAGCCGCCGATCAAAAGCAGACTGCCATAGATGGATCCGAGAGGGTCAGGATGTCAGCCGCCGTCTAACCCCTCATTGACGCGAATCGCTCTGGCGCGGCACGACGCCGACCACGAACAACCGCGACGATTGACGCTGTGTTGACGGCGACAGACGATCATAACGGAGGTCTCCGTTGCTTTTTCGGCACGGACGGCGGTGCGGCACAATTCCGCTCAACACATTCCTCCGGAGAAATCGTGAAGTTGAGTCCAATCTCGAAATGCCTGCAGGTCACCCTGCTTGCCACCATAGGCGCAACGGCAGGCCCCCTGTCACTTCTGGCGCAGGGCGGCTACCAGCGGCCCACGACGCTCATTGTTCCTGTCGGCCTCCCCAGTGAGGTCGCGACCGCGCTGACCATCGTCTGCAAAGACAAGTGCAGCGGCACCCGGTGGTCGGACCGTACGTACAGCGAGGGCGTCTCGGCGGAGATCGACGGCGATACCACGCTCATGAAGAAGGCGGCCGCGGCCACGCTCCTCGAGAAGCTCGGCACCGCGCGCGTCCCGCAAACCTATATCCTGCAGCAGTTCCTGGCCGAAAAGGACTTCGGGTGGCGCCTCGACAGCCTCCGCAGCCGAGCGGCGTATGCAGTTTCCATCGCCGAAGCACAGAAGCTGGTGCGTACGCAGGGTGGCCTCGAGCCGAATGAGCTGCGGACGATTCCGGCCAGCTACATGATCGCGTTGACCGCGTCGAAGGTGGAGCAAAAGGCGGGGAAGGATCTGACGGGCGGGGCAACCATCGACGTATCGGCGAATCTCTCGGTCTCCGTGTACAAGCTGGCATTCGCCACCTCGGAGGCATTCGGGTCGGCCTTAGGCAGCTTCTATTGCGAACCCGGCTGCACTGACAAGCAGCAGAAGCAAACTGCCTTTTCGCAGTTCACGGTCCCGTTCGAGCACGTCGCGTCGTTTTCGACGAGCATCTCGGGGAGCGCGCCCGAAAAGGACGGCATGAATGGAGCACTAGGCAAGCTCGGCGAAGACGTCCTCGACGAACTGATCGCCGAAATGGCGTCTGCCATCCCCGCCTTCGCCGTGCAGGAAAAGATCGTCGCCATCGATCCGCCGGCCGCGCGGATTGGCATGAAGGAAGGGATCAAGCCGGGCGCGCGCTTTTTCCACTTCAAGAGCGAGCAGGGGGCCGACGGCGCCATTGTGCAGAAGCGGGGCGCCGTACTCATCGCCAAAAAGGTTGCTGATAACCGCAAGACCGCCTTTGAACGTGAGGCTGTTGGCGGTAAGGTCGCATCGGTGGATAGCACCACCTTTAGTCAGGTGTATCCTGGTGGGGTTGAGCGCGGTGACATGATCACCGAGAAGCCTTCGGACATCTCGCTCCACGGCGGCGTCGCGTTTCTGAGCGGGAAGGCCGGTGTGCTGGCGGAAATCCGCACCGAAGGGCTCGCGGGCCAGCTCGGTCTTCCGCATGGCGTGCGCGCGATCGTCGGTTTCAAGACGTTCCTGCAACAGCTCGAACTCGCCGGAATTCCCGCGATCGACTACCGCGTGCAGTTCATCGGAGCCGGTGTCGGCTACGAGTTCCATCCGATCCGTGGCAAGCTGCGCCTGATGCCGCTCGCGCTCTATAATTTCAAGGTGACGGCGAAGACACTCGATGGTGAGTCCGATGACAGCGAGGACGAAGGTACTGCAGGCATTGAAGCAGGCGCCGATTTCGGATTGCGCGTGACGCCGACCATTGAACTCACCGGCACGCTTCGCAACTCGAGTTACATCGACGTCCTCGGCGAAGCGAAGACGGGCATGGTCTTCGGCCTCGGGCTTCGTCTCCAGCGCGGCCGCTGGGGCTTCTGATCGACGTCGCCAGTGGGGGCGGCCACGCTGGTCGCCCCCTTTTCACGCGGTACGTCCATTCACCTCTCAGGTTTCCCATGCAACTACTGCAGACATGCGCGCTGTCCTTCGCGCTGCTGGTCGGCACGGCCTCCTGTGCGTCGGCGCAGGTGGATCAGAAGCTCAAGAAAATAGACGGTGCGCGATGGTTCGCCGGATCGTATGAGGTCTCGTGCGACAGGACCGGGTCCGAAGGAACGGTAATCTTCACCGTCTCGAGCACTGAAAAAAACGAAGCAACTGCGTTACGCGAGGCCAGACGCAATGCGATCCGCGCGGTCGTATTCCGCGGGATCCGCACCGAACGCTGCTCGGAAGATCCCATGATGCGGCCAGATGCGTTCACGGAAGCCGCGGACGCGTATTTCGATACGTTTTTCAAAGAAGGTGGTCAGTACTTGGCCTACGTCGAATACGCTGGCGATGAAGTGGAAGCGAAAGTGAAAGTGGGCAAGCAAATCAAGATTACTTCCACCGTCATCGTCCAGCGGAATCGGCTTCGCCAGGACCTGGAGCGTGCCGGCATCATCAAGAGTATGGGCGACATCTTCAAACGCTCTGGGCAAGCCAGCGGCGCCACCATTCACCGCGTCTGGAGCCTCTGATGCCGCACCGAAAGCCAGCGCGCCTGTTTACCGCGCTGATAGGTACCGTGAGCGCGTGTGTCATCAGCCAGAGCGTCGCAGCACAGACAGCGATCAAGCCGACGGTCATGGTTATGCCGTCCCGGATGTTCATGAAGGAAAAGGGTGTCTGCACACCGGTGACCATCGATGGACAGCCCCGCGACAATTGCGACTATCAGAAACTGCTCACGGAAGACAAAGATTTTGCCATGATCGTCGCGTCCGTCGCGAGTGCATTTCAAGAACGGGGCTACCCCATTCGCAGTCTGGAGGCGGCGCTGGCGACGATGTCACGGGAAGCCACACAGCGTCTGGCCAATCAGAAAGTCGAGCAGACGAATACGGATCTGCTGCTGCGGGCCGCGCAGCCCGACCTTGCCATTGAAGTCAAGTCCGAAATGTCGTCGGTCATGGGACAGAAGAAGATCACGCTCATCCTCGACGGGATCGACGTCTATGTCGATGAACAGGTCGCGACCAAGAGCATGACGTCCAACCCGTCCGCGTCGCTGACCACGTCAGAGCTGTCGAAGGCCGTCGTGGTGGCCATGATGCCGGACATCGAATCAAAGCTCATGTCCCACTTCCAGCGTATGGCTACGGAGGGACGACGGGTGAAGCTGCGTGTAGAGATTGCCGCGGCCGCAGGATTGGCCGATGGAATGGAGAGCGAGGTTAAAGTGGACGGACAGGACATCCCACTTGGCATCTATACCACCATGCTCGCCGAGAAAATGGCGGTGAACAAGCAGTTCCAGCCTGGTCCGTCGGGCGACACGTTCGTGGCGTTCAACAGCTTCAATATTCCATTCGCTGAGACGCCGCGACTCTTCCTTTTCAAAGTGGTCCAGCAATTCAAGAAGGACACCGGGCTCAATGCCAAGGCGTCGAGCGGCGCCGGCCTGGGCGACCTGCTCATCCTCATCGATGCCCCAGTGGCCAAATAGGAACCGACGCATGATTGCCAGAATGATTGCTCTCACCGCTGTGGTCGCGTACACCATACCCGCCGGTGCGCAACCGGCGTCCGGCGCGCCGCCGGAACTCGACCGCGTCCAGCTCTCGGTTGTCCTGTCCCCCCGCACAGGTCAGGCGATGGGCAACGAATCGGTCGCGCTGAAGCGTGCCGTGGAAGCGGGACTTGCCTCCCGCGGCATGGGCACGGCCGTTTCGGATCTGTCCAGCCGATTTGTCGCGTACGTCGATTTGGTACCGATTCAGGAAGAGCAGGCACCCGGCGGCATGGTCGTGGTGAAGGAACAGCTCAGCATCACCTTCGGTGAAGCGACGGGCGGGCCGTCGATCGGCCTATTTCAGGCGGAACGCACCGCCGTCGGCAAGAACAAGGAGGGCGCGCTGCGAAACTTCAGCACGAGTCTCAAGTTGGCAACGAATAGAGATTTCATCACCAGCCTCGATGCGGCCAATACGGGAATCATCGATTACTTCGAGCGGCAGTGTGCCGGGCTGATTCGCGAGGCCGACGCCAAAGTCAAGCAACGGGAATTCGAAGATGCGATATACATGACCACGACGGTTCCACGTGAGGCAGCGAAATGTCATCGTCAGGCGATGACGTTTGCCGCGACCGCCTACACGGCCATGTTGAAGCATCAGTGTGCCGCACCGTATGCGCAGGCGAAGGCCAAATGGGCAGCATCGAAGTCACGGCAGAATGCGTCGGAGGTGGCCGATCTTATCGGATCGATCCCCGCGGACAGCCCCTGCTACGGCGAGGCGTCCGTTCTGATCGTCGACGTCACGCGCGTCATCGCGCAACACGACGCCGCGGAGGCCCAGGCACGGCGTGATCGCGTGGCGTGGCAGAAGAAAGTGTACGAGGATCGTCTGACGCTGACCAAAGACCGCATGAAGGGTGAGTTCACCCTCACGGCCCAAGGGATCGAGGCGGCACGGCAAGTGGGCGTCGAGCGTGCCCGCGCGCTGGCGAAGCGGCCGGCCGACGTGAACCAGCTTATCGTGTTCCGGTAGGGCATTTCATCAGCGAGGCACCCTGCCACATGGCAGGGCGCCTCGCCCGCTGGCCCAGTCAGCGCATGACGAGCACCACACACTCGTCAAAACATGAAGGCCGGAGCCACACCGGGCGTGCCGCGTGGACACTCGCGCGCTCAAAACGCAGCGGTTGTCGCACTGTCCATGGGTTCGGCGGCGGGCTCCTACGGCGCTATAAATTGCGTGGTGACCGCCAGCACCGGATGCAATTCGAAGCCGTTCCGGGCGCGCCCACGTTGGTTGTGAATGAAGTCCCAAAACCCGACACCAGTGAACGTCGCCTGCCCGCGCTTCGGCACACGGCGCAGCGCATCGCGGGCCGCCTGAAAGCGCGCCGCCAGCGTGGGATCCGCGGTGCACGCGGGGTCGGGGATCTCCACGATCATGCTGCTACTGTCCACCGGATCACGCAGCACGATATGCCAGTCGCGATCGTCTTCG
>CAIUOO010000394.1 GCA_903900795.1 uncultured Gemmatimonadota bacterium
AGCGGCACCATGGTGCTGTCGGTGTGCTCCGTGATGTCGGTGCGCCACTCTTCGCGTTTCGCCGGATAGATCGTGCGCGTGGCCATGGCCGCCCGGAGAGCGGGCGGAGCCTCGTTGCTCACCGGCTCCGTACGATCACACGCCATCATGCCAACCGACAGTGAGCACGCCAGGCGGACGCGCGCGATTATCCCCCGCACACGTTCCAGCGGACCACGGTCTCGTCATTGCACCGATACGTGCAGAAGCCGCAGTTGTTGCCGGCGATGTTGGTGCAGGCGCCGTAGCCCGGCACCCGGGCGAACTGAGGACAGCGGCGCGTCTTGTCCTGCGACTGCACGTGCGACGACGCCGACACGAGCAACGTGAGCACCGACAGGGCGGCATACCGGACTCGGCGGCTACGGCACATGGCCTTGAGCGTTGGCTGGTTTGGCATCTCCGTGAACTACGGGCTGGTCCGCGACTCGGCAAGGGCCGATCATCGCGGCGCGCAGTGACTCGCGCGCGCCCCGTGGACTCTTTTCCTCCGAACCTCTGTGTGATCGGTTCAGCGAGGCCAGCTGCCGTTTTCGTACCAGATCACGCTGAGGTGCAGAGGCCACAGAGGCCGCAGAGACCACCCAATGGCTTTCCCTCTGCGAACTCTGCGCGCTCTGCATCTCAGCGTCATCAGGTCCCCTGCATGCCGTCCGCCGGCACGCTACACTTCGGCAATCCTGGGCACCTTGAGCGCGGATTCGCCGTTCAGCCATCTGTTCATCGCCGTGTATCACAGTTCATCACCGTACAGCAGCAGGAGTACTCGATGCGTCGTAGTGCAAAAGCCGTCTGGCACGGCACGGGATTGGAAGGCGCGGGGAGCTTGACCACCCCCAGCGGAGTACTGGCGGAGCAGCCCTACTCCACGAAGATGCGGTTTGCCGATGCCGAGGGGCGGAGCGGCACCAATCCAGAAGAGCTGATCGCGGCAGCGCATGCCGGATGTTTCGCGATGGCACTGTCGTTCCAGCTCACCGGTGCAGGCTTCCCGCCAACCGCACTGCACGTGGAGTCGGTGATCACCATGGCGCAGCGGGGCCACGACTGGTCGATGGCCGGCATCGCGCTCACGCTCGATGCCGTAGTGCCGGGCATCGACGACGTGACGCTCCGTGAAAAGGCAAACGCAGCGAAGGAAGGCTGTCCGGTATCGATGGCGCTGTCGGCGGTACCGATCACGCTCACCGCCACGCTGCGGGCAGAGTAAGGCCGGGTGCCGGACGCCGCCGTATGACGCAGGCTACCGTCCTGTACAGGTCTTTCTTAAGAGCTGCGGAATGCTTTGGTCTGTACCCAAGCATGATGGCGCTGAGGATAACGCTGGCGCGGCAGGCATCAATCTACTTTGGTTCTATCGTACTCACCGAGTTCCCGCACGTGCGTGCGGCGCACTGCCGCACGGGGAACCCGCAATCCCGGAACGCTGACGCGGGAATACGCGTGGCCATCGGTTCATCGACACCAAGACGATCAAGACAGCCGGTCGGCGTATCGGGACGCAGCGTCAGGCCGAGACCGCAGCATCCAATGCGCCAGTCATCAACTTTGAGGAATGCGGTGTGCCTGAATCCAAGGGCGGTCTAACGATCGCGCATACCAAACGCAAATATGCGACGCAGGCCGTGACGCTCGCCCGCTCCATCAAGCTGCGCGATCCCGACATAC
>CAIUOO010000395.1 GCA_903900795.1 uncultured Gemmatimonadota bacterium
CACCACGATGTCCGCCGCCTGACGCGGGGCGACCTCGTACGTGCTTTCGTACTGCGACGACAGCCCCGTCACTCGGATACCGTGAACGTTTTCTTGTCCGTCGTACTGGCCACCGCGTCGGCGTTGGCCGTGACGCGCACATCGCCGAGTTTATGGGGCTCCTTGATCAGCTGGATGGCGCCCAGATCGAGGAATGCACGGAGTTCGCCTACCAAGACCCGCTGGCGGATGGGCCACGGCTGCGTCGTACCGAGGGCTCACGTGGACGTACAACCCCTGGTCGAAAGGGCCGGTGCAGGTGCCGCCCCCCACCACGCCGTCCCAATCGTCGTCGGTGAGCACCGATTCGGCGGCATGGCGTGCGGGAACAAACGGTTCACGGGATATGCGACTGCCTCACTGTGCGGAGCACGGTATCGTTTGATCGGGGAACCTGGCCCGTTCTCACCTGCCAGGGCATCGCCGGCCCGATGTTGTGGTCGGGCCATCATAGACCATGTGTCCGAGCTGCTCTTCGGGGTGCAATGGGCACATGACAGCCCTCCCCCCGACGACGCCGTCCAGCTCGTCGTCTGAGAGCGCCGATTCGGCGTCATTGTTCGATGAAGCGAGCGGATCACGGGACATGCGACTGCCTCAATGTGCGGAAACGTGGGTGGTTCATGGAGAATGCCCAAGAGTACCGCCGACTCGGCGGACCCGCTACCTCACCACGATGTCGGCCGCCTGTCGCGGGGCCACCGCGTCGGCGTTGGCCGTGACGCGCACATCGCCGAGGGTACGGGGCTCCTTGATTAGCTGGATGGCGCCCAGATCGAGGAACGCACGGAGTTCACCGACCAAGACCCGCTGGCGGATGGGCCGCGGCTGCGTTGTACCGAGGGCTCACGTGGACGTACAACCCTTGGTCGAAAGGGGGCCGGTGCAGGTGCCGCCCC
The DNA here is from genome assembly GCA_903900795.1 of uncultured Gemmatimonadota bacterium. Lineage (GTDB taxonomy): Bacteria > Gemmatimonadota > Gemmatimonadetes > Gemmatimonadales > Gemmatimonadaceae > Gemmatimonas. The sequence goes on from CAIUOO010000395.1 coordinate 939, forward strand.
CCGACCACGACGTCCAGCTCGTCGTCTGAGAGCGCCGACTCGGCGTCATCATTTGATGAAACGATCGGATCACGGGACATGCGACTGCCTCAGAGTGTGGAAACGCGGGCGATTATTGTCGTCGGACTTATCAGACCGGTACGTAACCGCCTTGGCAGCGCGGTCCTAAGTCAGCCGTTCGAGGGCGACCGGCTTCCGCGCGCAGGACCGCGCGAACCGAGCGAGGTGGATGCAGACGCGGTGCTTACATCGCCAGTGCAAGACTGCCAGATACCATTGGTATCCTCATACTGGTGTGGGATGTTATGTCCGGAGTGCACTGAGCATGGCGTAAGGGTGACATCCCCCCCGACCACGACGTCCAGCTCTACGTCTGAGAGCGCCGACTCGGCGTCATTGTTCGATGAAGCGAGCGGATCACGGGACATGCGACTGCCTCAATGTGCGGAAACGTAGGTGGTTCATGAACAATGCCTGAGAGTACCGCCGAGCCGGCAGACCCGCTACTTCACCACGATGTCCGCCGCCTGACGCGGCGCCACCTCGTACGTGCTTTCGTACTGCGCCGACAGCCCGGTCACTTGGATGGTCTGCGCGGTCGTCAGCGCCCGCAACGTGCTGGTGGGCACGCCGGGAAACAGATGCACGAAGATCTGCACCTCCCCCGAGCCGTCGTTCACGTACAGCTTGTAGCCGTACGGCGAGTCGTCAAAGAAGGTCTTTGTGACGCGCCCCGTGACGCGCACCAGCGTCCCTTCGGTGGCTTCGCCCACGCCGCCCGTGGTGACATCCGCCGGGATCACCGTGCGCGAGCCGCTCAACGGCTGCACCGAGGACGGTTCGGCCGACAGGATGCGGAACTTCGCCTCCTCGGCCAGCGTGCCGGTCACGCGCACCCGCGACCCCTGGGGTAACGTGAGACGCGACGTGATTTTGACGTAGATGCCGCCGCTGTGGTCCTGCAGCGCGAACCCCGGGTTCCCCATCGCCGACTCGAAGGTGCCGGGGGCCACCGTGACGTAGCCGTCCACGGTGGCGGTGGTGCCGTTGGCCTGCGCCCGGGCCTGTGCCACCGATGGTACAGCAGGATCGTCGCCGCACGCCGCCAGCAGCACGAGGGCCGCGATCCCGCGGCGCGCGGTGTGCCGCACCGCGCACCGCGCCATCGACCAGGTGCGCATAGTCAGGTCGTTTTGAGTCGCATACTGAGGCGGTTCACCTCGCCAAGCCGCTCGTACTCGAGCGTGTCGGTCATGCCGCGCAGCAGCATCACGCCAAGATCGTCGGGGGCGTCGTCGTTTTCGAGCGGGTTGAACGCCGCCCCGTGCCCTTCCCACACCAGTTCCAGCGTCTCTTCCGTTTCGGAGTAGCCAATGGACAGATCGAGCGGCGCCATCGCCAGTCGCGGGGCGTACAGCTGGAGCACCTCCTCCACCACCAGCAGCAGCCGCTCGCGCGTGGCGAGCGGCAGGATGTGCTTGTCACAGAAGGTGATGATCTCCGCGTTCATCGCGTACAGATCGTAGTCGGGCGAGGTGAAGCGCTTGGTGTAGCTGCGGATGCGGTGAATGAATGCCCGCGTTTTTTCGCGCGTGGGATTATCGAAGATCTGCGCCGGTGGGCCCTGCTCGTAGATCACTCCTTCGTCCATATACATCACGCGCGACGACACGTTGCGGGCAAACTCCATTTCATGCGTCACGATGATCATCGTCATGCCGTCGCGTGCGAGACTGCGGATTACCGCCAGCACTTCGCTGACCGTGGTGGGATCGAGCGCCGACGTGGGTTCGTCGAACAGAATGACGTCGGGCTCCATCGCGAGACAGCGCGCGATCGCCACGCGCTGCTTCTGTCCCCCTGAGAGCTCGTCGGGGAGATGGTCGGCCTTCTCTCCCAGCCCCACCACGCGCAGCAGCTCGAGCGCCTTGGCCTCCGCCTCCTTGGGCGATTTTCCGAGCAACCGCATTGGGCCGAGCGTGAGATTTTCGAGGCAGGTGAGATGCGAGAACAGGTTGAAGCCCTGAAACACCATGTTCATGCGCTGCCGGATCTTCGGCACATCGACGTTGGCAGCCAACACGTTGGCGCCGTCGAACCAGATGGCCCCGCTGGTGGGCTGTTCGAGCAGGTTGAGACAACGCAGGAACGTACTCTTCCCGGTGCCCGAGGGGCCGATGATCGAGATCACTTCGCCCTTCTGGATCTCGCAGGAAATGTCCTTCAGCACGGCCACGGTGCCAAACTGTTTCGCGAGTCGTTCGACACGGATCATGCGGTGCTCCGCGCCTGACGGCGCTGCCGGGGATCAGTACGACGCTCGAGGGCATCGAGCGCCCGCGTGAGGATCCACGCGATGAGAAAATACAGAATGGCCACGAGGACCAGTGGGAAGAATGCGTCGAAGGTGCGACTGCGGATGATGTCGCTGGCCTTCGTGAGGTCCTGCACCGCGATGTAACCCACGATCGATGTCATCTTGACCATCGAGATGAACTCCCCTTTGTACACCGGCAGGATACGCTGCACGGTTTGGGGCAATACGATGTACATAAACGTAGCGGCTTTGGAAAAGCCCATCGCCAACCCTGCTTCGGTCTGACCGCGATCGATGCCTTCGATGCCCGAACGAAAGATTTCCGCCGTGTACGCCGCGAAGTTCATGCCGAACGCCAGCACGGCCACCAACACCGGGCTGATATTCACCGAGGCGAACACCACGTAGAACACGAGCATGAGCAGCACCAGCACCGGCGTGCCGCGCAGGACGGCGATGTATCCCATGGCCACCCGTGATAGCAGCCGGTTGGGCGACATGCGGCCGTAGCACACGAGGGCGCCCAGCAGCGTGCCGAACAGCGAGGACAAGAGCGCGATCAGGATCGTCGTCTGCAGGCCATCCAGCAGCAGCAGATAGCGCTTTTCCTGGATCAGGTTGGACTGGATGCTGGCGCCGATGCCCTCGAGCCACGAGGGCGCCGCGGCGGTGGCCGTCCGCTCGGTGTGATAGGCCGCAATCTTCGTCTTCAAACCGAACGCGCGCGTGTCCATGCGGAAATACGGCACCGAGAAATCAATGCGCTGCTGCCGTTCCGGCGTGATGTAGATCGAGCTGATGATCAGGTCCACTTTCCCTGACGACACCGCCGCGACGAGGCTGCCGAACTCCATGTTCGACAGTCTGAGCTCCTTGCCGAGGCTGGCGGCGAACCGCTCCACGAGTTCGATGTCGAAGCCCGACATCCGGCCGTTAATGGTGCCGGCGAACGGCAGATTGCCGTCGTTCACACCCACCGTGAGCACGCCGTTGGGGCGGGGCGCATCGATCGTGGGGAGCTCCGTGGCCCCCGTCTCGATCCAGCGCCGCTTCATGTCGGCGTAGGTGCCGTTGGCCTGCAGCGTGGCCAGATGCGCGTCGAACTGCGCACGCAGCGGGGCGCGGTTCTTCGCGAAGCCGGCCCCCACGTCGAAGGTGAACAGCGCATCACCCAGCGTGCCGAAGGCGGGATTCTCGCGCATGACGGCCAACAGCGGCACTTCGTCGAACAGCGCCGCCTCGACCTTCCCTTCCTGCACCGCCAGCAACACGTCGGGGGTGCCGTTGTACAGCAGCAGTGTGGCGTTCGGGTACGTTGTGCGGACCCACGCCTCATGCGCCGACCCCAGCATCGCGCCGATCGTCCCCGTGGCCGCGTCGGCGATCGTGCGCAGCCCGCCGGTGTCGGCGGCGGCCGCCGTTCCACCTGCCGTTCCACCCGCCGCGGCGCGACCAGGCTTGCGCACCAGCATGCGCTGCGCGTTGACGTAATACGGCGTGGAGAACGCCACCCGCTTGCGGCGTTCCACGGTGGCCGACATGCCGGTCACGATGAGGTCGATCTTCCCGGCCTGCAGCGCCGGGATGAGCGCCATGAACTTCATGTTGGCGAAGACGATCGGGCGCCGGAGCAGCGCCCCCACACGACGCGCGAGCTCACTGTCGTACCCGGTGATCTTCCCGTCGCCGTCGACGAAACTGATCGGCTCGCGCGTGGCTGCAACGCCGATCGTCAGCGGCTCACCGGTCGTCGACGGCACGATGTCCGGAACGGTATACGGGAGCAGATCGGCCTTGAGCCAACGCTTCTCCATGTCGGCCAGCGTGCCGTCGGCCCGCAGCGAATCCAGCGCGCGATTGACCTCGGCCATCAGCGCCGTGTCGGTCAGTCGTGCCCCGATGGCGGTGTTCTCGGAGGCCAGCGGCCCCGGCACCAAGGTGAGATCGGGATTCTTCTTGGTCACCATCAACGCGGCCGGGTATCCGGTCACCACGGCATCGAGATGACCAGCGCGCATGGCCGCCACGGCGTCCATGATGTCGTCGAACGTCTGCACGTCGGCCGCCGAGAACCGCTCGGCCACCGCCGTCTCGCCCACCGATCCCCCCATCACACCGATGCGCGCCGTCGCGGCATCGTCGAGCGCGGTGATGGTGGACTCAGACCGCTGGCAGCCGGTGATCGTCAGCGCGAACGAAAGCGCCAGCGAAAGCGCCAACGGTCCGCCGGTCACCCCCGCGTTCCATGCCCGCGTCGCCCGGCGTCGGGCGGAGGTCAGCGCGTGTATGCGAATCATGTGGTGCTCCGCGCCTGACGGCGCTGCCGGGGATCGGTACGACGCTCGAGGGCATCGAGCGCCCGCGTGAGAACCCACGCGATGAGAAAATACAGAATGGCGACCAGCACCAGCGGAAAGAAGGCGTCGAAGGTGCGGCTACGGATGATGTCGCTGGCCTTCGTGAGGTCCTGCACGGCGATGTAGCCCACGATCGAGGTCATTTTCACCAGCGAAATGAACTCACCCTTGTACACCGGGAGCACCCGCTGCACCGTCTGCGGGAGCACAATGTGCGTGAACGTCGCGACCTTGGTGAAGCCCA
>CAIUOO010000396.1 GCA_903900795.1 uncultured Gemmatimonadota bacterium
AGCAGCGAGCCGGGGATGTAGTACTTCTCGCCCGCGTACGGACGCCCATTCGCTTCCGTCAAGTAATTCTCGATCGGCAGCCCCATTGCCTTGCCGAGGCCGATGGACGATCCGATCGCGACGATGCGGCCACCCGCTTCCACGAAGGTCTTGAGCGCCGGCACCGACTTCTCGGGGCTGATGCGGCCGATCGTGCGGCGGAACTCCGCCGGAATGAGCGTCGTGTCGGGCGATCCACCGAAGCCGCGGCCAGCGCCCGCTTCGGAGAACATGCCGTCGGTCACCACGATCACGTCGTACTTCGCCTTGAGATTGCCGGCGTCGACATCCTGCGGATAGATCGTCGTGAACGCGAACTCGAACTTCTCCAGCAGCAAACGCGTCCAGCCGCTCGGCATGCTGCCGCCGTAGCGATCGATCAGCGCGATGCGCAACGGCTGCACCGGCTGGGCCGCGCCCGGCTTGCTGTTCGCGGCGGCGAAGTTCACGCCGAGATCCTTCGCGGCCTGCGTGACGACCTTATCGGCCGCACCACCGGCGGGAATGAACCACGTGCCGGCGGGCCACGTCGTGCCGCCGTCGGTGAACGACGTCGGGATGCGTGCGGCCTTCACTTTCACGGCGGCCAGACGGTTGGCCACCGTCGACGCGTCGTTCACTTCCGGACGAACGAAGTATCCGGCCTTGCCCTTCGCGATCGTGCCCATCGGCATCGTGGTGACGCCGTTCACCTTTTCGAACGGGCCCGTGAGGCCGTCGAGCACGCGCTCGAACTGGATGCCCATCTGGAACGCGAGCGTCCAGCCGGCATTGTCGTACGGCGCAATCGGCGGACCGCCCGGATACCGGAAGTCATTCGGGTGATCCTGCGGTTCGAACATGTCGAGCACGTGCGAACGGAACGCCTGGTTCGTCATCACGACCCATGAGCCGGCCGGGAACGCCTTGCCGTTGGCGCTGAACGAGCCCGTGGCGCGATGCACCTGGATGCCCGAGTACTGCAGCGCCTTGATGAACTTGGTCGCCGTCGGAAAATCGTTCTGCGCGCTGCTCAGGACGTACGCGCGCGGGTCACGGTTTTCCGGCTTCTTGAGTTCGGCCATGTAGCGATCGTTGGTGACCGCACTGCCGATGTTCGGTGCCGCGCCGCCGCGCGCTCCACCGGCACGGTTCGCTTCGGCGCTCGCCGGTGCACGATCCTTCGTGATCTGCGCGATCATCGCATCGACGCGCTTGGGCGAGATCGTCCAGTTGTCCTTCGACCCGTTCTTGATCTGGTCGGTCCCCATCACCCAGCGATTGAACAGGAACGTTTCGCGATAGCGCGAGGCGAGATCGAGGAACGCGTAGTTCGCCGAGACCGAGTAATCGATCGACTGCCGGAAATGCCATTCCTGCGGCGCAATCGGCATCGGCAAGCCAGCCGAGCGCAGCTGGCGATCGGGCACGAGTGAGACGCGGATCGGCGTCGGATTGCCGATCGTCTCGGTGAGAATGCCGATCTGATTGTGGAAGTAGCCCACGGTGCGCATGCCACCGTTCCACCAGGTGCTGTAGTTCGAGCCCGCGCGGAAGGTGAGGCCCGGCTTGTGCTCCAGCACGAAGCGATGGTTGAGCGCGGCACCGACCAGGTCGAGGCCCGTAATCATGGCCGGGTGAAACCAGTAGTTGGCGGGATCCCGATACGGCGGTGCGGCCATGACCGTGCCTGTGGGGCCGGTCTGGTGGTGGTTGTACATGATCTGCGGGTTCCATTCCACGAACAGCTGCTGCGACATGTTGCGCGTTTCGGCCAGCGCGTTCATGTAGGCGTCACGGTTGTTGTCGTGGCCCGCATACTTCTCGTACAGGCGCGGAATGTTGGTGTTGCGGCGCAGCTTGTCGGGCTCCTGCATGTACCAGTTGGCCACGAGTTCCATGCCGTCCGGATTCGCATGCGCCATCAGAATGATGCAGTCGTTCAGGATCCGCATCGTCTCGTCGTCGGTGCGGCTGGTGAGCTGGTAGAACGATTCCATGAGCTGCTGGGCGCCGAGCACTTCGGTCGCGTGCAGCCCACCGTCGATCCAGAACACCACCTTGCCTTCCTTCGCCAGCTTCGCCGCTTCGGCGGAGTCGAGCCCGTCGGCCATCGCCAGCCGGCTCGAGATCTCTTTATAACGCGCCAGATTCTTCAGGTTCGCGGGCGACGAGACGATCGCCATGATCTGCGGCCGCCCTTCCTCGGTCATGCCGATCGTGTCGAGGATCACTCGGTCGCTCTGCTTCGCGATGGTCGCAAAGAAGGCGTGCAGTTTGGTGTAGTTGGGAAGCTCGTAGTCGGCGCCGATGTCGTGTCCAAAGAATTCCTTGGGTGACGTGAGGCGCGGCTGAGCCACGAGCGTGGTCGGCAGGGTCGCCGCGAACAACATCGCGGCGGAAAGCCGGGTGGCACGACGCAGGCTGATCATGCGAGGGACGGGTGGGGAGGATACTGGGACAGCCGGACCCGGCTGTCGGATTTTCCCGCGAGGGGAGTCAACAGGCATACGATGGGGCAGGGTGAGGCGTTGGGCAAATGATTGTCCCAAATGGCCCGTTTGACGAACTTTGCGGTATCAAGGGAATCCGATGTGCCATCGTCCCTCGTTTCGTCCTGCGTTTCGACCCTCATCCCGCCCCGACATGACCATGACGCCGACCCGGTTGGCCGCGCTGCTCGCCACGAGTGCCGCCCTGCTCGCCGCTCCGCTGTCCGCTCAGGAAAAGCCCCCCGCCAAGCCGCCCGCCACCGAGATGGACCATTCGAAGATGATGGACCATTCCAAGATGGACCACGGCGCTGCCAAGGCCGAAGGCTGGAAGGAACTCGACGCCTACCACATGCTGATGATGGCGACCTGGCACCCGGCCAAGGACAAGAACGATCTGGCGCCGATCCGCGCCAAGGCCACCGAGATGGTGGCGTCGGCCAAGCTGGTGGCCGCGTCGAAGTCGCCGATGGCCTGCCAGAAGCCGGAGCTGCTGAAGGCGCAGGCCGGCTTGCCGGCAGAGACCGAGAAGGTGGCCGCCATGGTCGCCGCGAAGGCCGCCGATGCTGACCTCAAGGCCGGCCTCAAGGGGCTACATGACCGCTTCGACGTGCTCGAGGGGTGCGCTGGCGCGGGGATGAAGCACTAGGCTGGTGAACTGAACGCAAAGCCAACACCCTAGGAAGCAGGAAGGAGGGTATCAGGGAAGAGGAGGCAGGAACCACGCGCGGTTCACCTGCTTCCTGCCTCCTGAAACCCTCCTTCCTGCTTCCTAGGGTGTTGTTGTTCGACTACCCCCCTAGATGATCTCGCACGCCCCACCCGCACACGCCACCGTATCCCCAAGCGTCGTCATGTCCACGCCTTCCAGCAGCATGGTGTAGTCGACCTCGCGATACGACAGCGCGTTCCAGCGGATCATGTCGGACTCGGTCGTCACTTCTTCGCGCGGAGCCTGCGCGTAGATCTTGTCGCCCGTTTCGCGCAGCAGCGAAATGCCGGCGAAGTATTCCTTGTTGTCCCAGATGAACTGCTGCACGGCTTCCCATTCGTCGTCCTTCACCGTGACGGTGTTGGACACGTTGTGGTGCAGTCCGGGGTTGTACTGCTCGTGACGGCGGCCGGCGCGGACCCAATGCTCCTGTACCAGGCGCACGTACTCGAGGAACTGCACGGCGCCGACATCTTCGCGCAGGATCGCGTCGGGCTCGGCGCTCACCGGGAAGGTGATCACGTCGGTCGTCTCGGGATCCCACACCGACGTTTCGGTCATGTGCGGATTGTGCAGCTTGAACCACTGGTACAACGGCTCCGTGCGCGCGGCCTGCACGCGACGGAAGTAGTGACGCGCATGGTGCGGATGAATGCCCGA
>CAIUOO010000397.1 GCA_903900795.1 uncultured Gemmatimonadota bacterium
GCTCGTCGCCCTGATGGTGGCGTGGGTCTATCGCGCCTCGGCCGGGGTGCCCGCGTGAGCCGCCCGGATTCGCGCGGCGCCGGTGCCGCCAGCACCGAGCGTCCACGGCGGCCTCGCCCCCGAGCCGCCGTCGCCCTGCCCAATGGGTTCACGCTGGCGAACCTCTTTTTCGGCATCTTCGCGATCGTCGCGGCCTCGCGCGGAGATTTCGATGCGGCTGCCCGCTTCATCGTGTTCGGCGCGATCGCCGATACGCTGGATGGCCGTATCGCTCGCGCCACGAAGTCCGGCACGCGCTTCGGCGAAGAACTGGATTCGCTGGTCGACGCGATCTCCTTCGGCACCGCGCCGGCGCTCATCATGTATTTCGCCGTATTCCAGAGTACGCGGTGGGAGTGGATTTTCTGCTTCTTCTTCACGGCCTGCGCCGTGATGCGTTTGGCGCGCTTCAACGTCGAACAGGCCGGCACCAAGAACACGCATTTCACGGGTCTGCCCAGTCCGGCCGCCGGCATGACGCTCGCGACGTACTACTGGTTCAGTCAGACGCCGCTGTATACGGAGACGATGATCGGCGACCTGCCCTGGCATCAGATGCTGCGCTGGGTCATGCTCGGCCTCGGCATGCTGATGATCAGCAACGTGCAGTACGCCAAAGTGCCGACGGTCAATTTTCGCACGCTCAACGGCATCCTCGGATTTCTGTTGGTCGTCGGCACCTTTGTGGGCGTCATCTTTCTGCCCAAGAAGTTCTTCTTCCCGGCGCTGATGGCCTATGTGCTGTACGGCATCGGCCGCACGGTTTTTCTTGGATTGCTCGACCGCATCCCAGGCGCGCGTGAGGATGACGACGCGACCGCGGCTGCCCTCGAGGAACCCATCGACCCCCGACGCCGTCGTCGACGCCGTCGTCCTTCACGACAGAACATCGCGCCCGACGCCGGCCGCGAGGAGCCCTTGGTATGACCCGTTTCCGCTGCGCCATCCATATCGTTCCGCGTCGCGGGATCCTCGATCCCCAAGGCAAGGCGGTCGCCGATGCGCTCCATTCGCTCGGCTTTGCCGAGGTGAGTGACGTGCGCGTCGGGCGCCATGTGATCGTAGAGACCGAAGCGTTGACCGCCGACGCCGCACGCGGGAGCATCACGGCCATGTGCGAGAAATTGCTCGCCAATCCGGTCACCGAAGACTTCGAGATCGCCTCGGTGGAGCACGCGTGAAAGCCGGCATCGTTCGGTTTCCCGGTTCGAACTGCGACGAGGACGCGTTTCACGCGATCGCCGATCATCTCGGGCAGGAGGCGGTGTATCTCTGGCACAAGGATCATGATCTGCAGAACGTGGATCTCGTCATTCTGCCTGGCGGGTTCAGCTACGGGGACTACCTGCGCGCGGGAGCGATCGCGCGCTTCAGTCCGATCATGCAGGAAGTCGTTGCGTTCGCGAAGCGCGGTGGGCCGGTGCTTGGTATCTGCAATGGATTCCAAATCGCCTGTGAAGCGGGTCTCCTGCCCGGCGCGCTCCTGCGGAATGCCAGCCTGCGCTTCGTCAGCGCACCCGTGCACCTGCGTGTCGATTCGATCGCGACGCGTTTCACGTCGGCGTACCACATCGGTCAGGTCATTTCGATTCCCGTTGCGCACGGTGACGGGCGTTATACGGCCGATGCCAATACGCTGGCCCGTCTTGAAGGCGAGGGTCGGGTCGTATTTCGTTACGTCAGCGCGCAAGGCGACGCCACCGCGTCCGCCAACCCTAATGGTTCGTTGCGCAACATTGCCGGCATCGTGAGCGCCGAGGGCAACGTGCTGGGGATGATGCCGCACCCGGAGCGCGCGCTCGACGCGACGCTCGGCTCAACCGACGGGGTGCCCTTGTTCGCGTCAATCCTGGAATCGATGCTCGCCGAGGTGAAGGCATGACCGCCGCGTCCAACGCACGTCCCGTGGAATCGCGTCCGGGCGATCCGGTGATCACACCCGCCATGGTCGCCGAACACGGCATCACGGAGTTCGAATACGAGCGGCTGATCGCAATGCTTGGTCGTACGCCGACGTTCACCGAGCTCGGCGTCGTGAGCGCGCTATGGAGCGAACACTGCTCCTACAAGCACTCGCGTCCCATGCTGAAGACACTTCCCACCAAGGCGCCGTGGGTACTGCAAGGGCCCGGCGAGAACGCCGGCGTGATCTCCGTCGGTGACGGATGGGCCGTCGCGTTCAAGATCGAGTCGCATAATCACCCGTCGGCGATCGAGCCGTATCAGGGTGCGGCCACCGGCGTTGGTGGCATTCTGCGCGACGTCTTCACGATGGGCGCGCGACCGATTGCGTTGCTCAACTCGCTGCGCTTCGGTCCGCTCACGTCGAGCCGTGTCCGGTGGCTCTTTGCCGGCGTCGTGAAGGGAATCGGCGACTACGGCAACTGCGTCGGCGTGCCGACCGTCGGCGGTGAAGTCGTGTTTGATCCGTCGTACGAAGGCAATCCGCTCGTGAACGCAATGTGCGTCGGCCTCATGCGCGAGGACGAGCTCATCACCGCCGTCGCGTCCGGTGTCGGCAATCCGATCATGGCCGTGGGGGCACGCACCGGCCGCGACGGTATCCACGGCGCCTCGTTTGCCTCGGAAGATCTGTCGGCTTCCAGCGAGGCCAAGCGCCCCATGGTGCAGGTCGGCGATCCGTTCACCGAGAAGCTGCTGCTCGAAGCGTCGCTCGAGCTCATTCGCAGCGGACACATCGTCGCGATTCAGGACATGGGCGCTGCCGGTCTCACGTCGTCGTCGGCCGAGATGGCCGAGCGTGGCGATGTCGGGGTCACCATCGATGTCACGAAGGTGCCGGTGCGCGAACAGGGCATGACGCCGTATGAGATTCTGCTGTCCGAGTCACAGGAACGGATGCTCGTGGTCGCGAAGCTGGGGCATGAGGAGGATGTGCGCGCAATTCTGGCCAAGTGGGATCTCGAGGCGGCCGTGATCGGCGAAGTGATTGCCGAGCCGGTGTACCGGGTGACCGAAGGCGAGCGCGTCGTGGCGGAGTTCCCGGGCTCCCGCCTCGTGACCGAGTGCCCGCAATACGTGCTCGAGCCACGCGAGAGCGAAGCCTTGAAGGCGGCGCGGGGCCGTTCGGCTCATGCGGTCGTCCCTCACGACGAGGAGCGAGACCACGCGTGGACGCTCGAGCGCTTGTTGTCGTCGCCCACGATCGCCAGCAAGAAGTGGGTGTGGCAGCAATATGACTCCACGGTGCGCACCAGCACGATGCGTGGCCCCGGCAGCGATGCCGCCGTGGTGAAACTGCGCGGCACGGACAAGGCGATTGCGCTGTGCATTGATGGCAACGGCCGTCACGTCGCGCTGTCGCCCCGCAACGGTGGCCGGGCGGCGGTGTCCGAGGCGGCGCGCAACGTGGCCTGTACGGGCGCCCGACCGATGGCGATCACGAACAACCTGAACTTCGGCAATCCCAAGAAGCCGGAAGTCTACTTCCAGCTGAGCGAAGCGATTGCCGGAATGGGCGAAGCCTGCAGGGTGCTCGAAACGCCGGTGACGGGTGGCAACGTGTCGCTCTACAACGAGAACCCGCAGGGAGCGATTCACCCGACGCCGACGATCGGGATGGTCGGGCTCATCGAATCGCTCTCCCATGTCACGCCGTCGGGATTCCAGTCGGCGGGCGACGATATCGTGCTCCTTGGCGAGTGTACCGACGAGCTCGGAGCCAGCGAGTATCTGCTGGAGATTCACGGACTCACGATCGGCGAACCGCCGGTGTGCGAGCCGACGCGCGAGCGCGCGCTGATCGACGCGCTGCTGGAATCGATCCGCGGCGGTGTGGTGCGCTCGGCGCACGACTGCAGTGATGGTGGGCTGGCCGTCGCGCTCTCCGAGTGCGCGATGGCCGATCGCGACCGGGTGTTTGGCTTCGACGTCGATCTCTCGGCGTGGGCCACCCTTCCCCACCGGGCGCTGCTGTTCGGCGAGGCTCATGGTCGTGTGGTCGTATCCACGGCGAACAGTGCTGCCGTGCAAAAGATCGCGCAGCGCCACGGCGTGCCGGCGCGCGTGATCGGCACCGTCACGACCGCCGACGGCGGCGCGCACTTTACGATTTCAGATGACACCTTCTCGGCGCCGATGGAATGGCTCGCGAAGGCTTTTCATGAAGCGATACCGCTCGCCATGGACGGCGAGCCGCCGGCTGGTCACGCGGTGGCCTCATCGCACGCTCCTACCAACGACTGATCGGGAGTTTTTCCATGTGTGGTATTTTCGGCGTCTACGGCGTTCCGGACGCAGCAGCACTGACGCAGCTCGGCCTGTATTCGCTCCAGCATCGCGGGCAGGAGTCGGCGGGCATCGTTGCCGTCGACGAGTCGCGGCATGCGCGGGTCAGCCGGGCGATGGGACTTGTCTCCGAGGGATTCGGCGACGAGGAGATGGACGCGCTGCGTGGTCCGATCGCGATCGGTCACACACGGTACAGCACGGCCGGTGCCTCGGCGATCGAGAACGCACAGCCGATCCTTGCTCGTGTACGACGGAGCCATATCTCGCTCGCCCACAACGGCAATTTGACGAACGCCGTCGAACTGCGACGGGAACTCGAAGACAGCGGCGCGATCTTTTCGTCGACCATGGATTCCGAGGTAATCGTGCACCGGATCGCTCGCGCCCATGGCACGACGCCGGAAGCGCGGGTGGCAGAGGCGCTGCGGGATGTCGAAGGGGCATACTGCCTGCTGATCGTGTTGGACGACACCGTGCTCGTCGCGCGCGATCCACACGGCTGGCGCCCCCTCGTCATCGGACGGCTCGGTGACGGCTGGGTTTTCGCATCGGAAACGTGCGCGCTCGACATCGTTGGTGCGGTGTACGAGCGCGAAGTGCAGCCCGGCGAGATCATGGCGGTCGATGCGCAGGGTGTCCGTTCGGTTTACGCGCTACCGCCAGCCCCGCTCAATCGATGCGTCTTCGAGCATGTGTACTTCGCGCGACCAGACAGCGCGGTGTTCAGCGGATCCGTCGACCGGTCACGACGGGCGCTGGGCCGTCAGTTGGCGCGCGAGTGTCCAGCGCCGGGAGCTGACCTCGTCTTCGCGGTCCCCGACTCCTCGAATTCGGCCGCGCTCGGTTTCGCTGACGAATCTGGAACGTCGTACGAGCTCGCGCTGATTCGCAACCACTACATCGGGCGTACGTTCATCCAGCCGACACAAGCCGGTCGGATTGCCAAGGTCAAGGTGAAGTACAATCCGGTACGCGAACTGCTCGAGGGCAAGAGCGTCGTCATGGTCGACGACTCGATCGTGCGCGGCACCACCACCCGCGGCCTCGTGTCGCTGGTGCGTGCCGCGGGCGCGCGCGAGGTGCATATGCGGGTCTCGAGTGCACCGATCATCAGCCCGTGCTATTACGGTATCGACACGCCGCGTCGTGAAGAGTTGATCGCGGCGCAGATGACGCACGACGAGCTCGTCCGGCACCTCGGCGTGGACTCGCTGGGGTATCTCTCCATCGATGGCATGCTATCGGTCATGCCGTCTGGTCCGGATGGCTATTGCCACGCCTGCTTCTCCGGGCAGTACCCGACCGCGACGCCGAGCGACCCCGAACTGTTGCGAGCCGGCAGCGCCGCTGGTCTTCCCATCGGCGTCGCCTGATCCTCGTTTCATACACCGCTATGGAGAACTGAATGACCCGCTCCGTCTACTTCTTCGGAAACGGCAGCGCCGACGGTACGCGGGACATGAAGACAATTCTGGGTGGGAAGGGTGCCAATCTCGCCGAGATGACGAATCTCGGTGTTCCCGTTCCGCCCGGGTTCACCATTGCCGCCCATCGGTGCGTGTCGTATCTCGCTGATGGGCTGGTCGACGATGCCTTTCGCCTGGAAGTGACCACTGCGCTCGAGCGCCTCGAGGAGGTGAGCGGCAAACGGTTCGGCGATGCGACGAACCCACTACTGGTGTCGGTACGGTCCGGCGCGTCCGTTTCCATGCCCGGCATGATGGAGACGATCCTCAATCTCGGACTCAACGACGAAACGGTCGAAGGTCTGGCGAAGGCGAGTGGCAATGCGCGCTTCGCCTACGATTCGTATCGTCGCTTCCTGCAGATGTACGCCGATGTCGTGCTCGGCGTGCCGATCGCCAAGTTCGAGCAGCTGCTTGGCAGCAAGCGCGTCACCAACGGCGTGACGACCGACAGCGAGCTCAGCGCCGACGCACTGCGCGCGCTGGTGCACGAGTACCAGCAGCTGATCCGGTTCACGACGGGACGCGATTTTCCGATGGACCCGCAGGTACAGCTGTGGGGAGCGATCGAAGCCGTGTGGAATTCGTGGACGCTGAAGAAGGCGATCGACTATCGGCGCGTGAACGGCATTTCGCACACCCTCGGCACCGGTGTCAACATCGTGTCGATGGTGTTCGGCAACATGGGCGAAGACTCCGGAACCGGCGTCGCGTTCACGCGTGATCCGTCCACCGGCGAGCGTCGCTTCTACGGCGAGTTCCTCGTGAATGCGCAGGGAGAAGATGTGGTCGCCGGCATCCGCACGCCGCTCCACATCGACGACATGGCGACGATGCTTCCCGGCGCGTACACCGCGCTGATGGCCACGCAGGATCGCCTCGAGCAGCATTTCCGCGACATGCAGGACATCGAGTTCACCGTGGAGCGCGGCACGCTCTATCTGCTGCAGACGCGCACCGGAAAGCGCACGACCGCCGCCGCCCTGCGGATCGCGCTCGACATGGTGGACGAGGGCTTGATCACGCAGCGTGAAGCCGTGCTGCGCATGCAGCCGAATCAGCTCGACCAGCTCCTGCATCCGGTCATCAGCACGGATGTGCGCGCCACCGCCCTCGCGGTCGGGCTGCCGGCCAGCCCCGGGGCCGCCAGCGGCATGGTGGTGTTCGATCCCGATGTCGCGGAACGGCGGCACGCCGCCGGAGACCAGATCATCCTGGTGCGCGAAGAAACGACACCTGAGGATTTCCACGGCATCGTCGCCGCGCGCGCGGTCCTGACGGCCCGCGGCGGAATGACGAGTCATGCGGCCGTCGTGGCGCGCGGCATGGGCAAGTGCGCCATCGTGGGTTGCACGGCGCTCGAGATCTCGCACGAGCAGCGATCGATGCGCATCGGCGAACATGTGATCAACGAAGGCGATTGGATCACACTCGACGGCGGGACGGGCCGTGTCTTCGCGGGAGATCTGCCCACGCAGCCCAGCGAGGTCATGCGCGTGAACAACGGCGCCCTCGCCGCCGCCGACGCTCCGACCTATCAGGGATTTGCCAAACTGATGGGCTGGGCGGATGAAGTTCGTCGGCTCCGTGTGCGCGCGAATGCCGACACGCCGCGCGATGCGCGCGTGGCGCGGAACTTCGGCGCCGAAGGTATCGGCCTGTGTCGCACCGAGCACATGTTCTTCGAAGGCGAGCGCATCACGGCAATGCGTGAAATGATTGTCGCTCGTGACCTGAGCGGACGCCGGCGCGCGCTGGAGAAGCTGTTGCCGATGCAACGTGCCGATTTCGAGGGCATCTTTCAGGCGATGGACGGTTTTCCCGTGACCATCCGACTGCTCGATCCCCCGCTCCACGAGTTTCTGCCGCACGGCGGCGAAGAGTCCACGATGCTGGCCCAGTCACTCGGCCTCACCCGCCCCGAGCTGGCTCGCATCGTCGCCGCGCTTCACGAGACCAACCCGATGCTTGGGCATCGCGGGTGCCGGCTGGGGATTGTGTATCCCGAGATCACCGAGATGCAGGCGCGCGCGATTTTCGAAGCCGCCGTACGCGCACATCGCCGCGGCATTGACGTCCGCCCGGAGATCATGATTCCGCTGGTGTCCGATGTCGCCGAGTTCCGGCATCAGCGAGCGATCATCGAGCGGGCGGCCGAGCAGGTAATGGGCGTCATGGGCGAGCGCGTACCGTATCTCATTGGCACGATGATCGAGTTGCCGCGCGCGGCGCTCACGGCCGATGAAATCGCCACGGACGCCGACTTCTTCTCGTTCGGCACAAATGATCTGACACAAACCACCTTCGGCCTGAGTCGTGATGATGCCGGCCGCTTCCTTCCGCATTACATCGAGAAGGGCATTCTCGCCGAGGATCCGTTCCAAGTGCTCGACCGGAAGGGGGTCGGCAAGCTGATCTCGTGGGCCGTGCGCGACGGCCGCTCCGTCCGAGCCGAACTCAAGGTCGGCATCTGTGGTGAGCATGGGGGCGAACCGCAGAGTGTCGCGTTCTGCCATCAGGTCGGCTTCGACTATGTCTCCTGCTCTCCATATCGCGTGCCGGTCGCGCGATTGGCGGCGGCGCACGCCGCCCTGGCCTGACCATGTTGGCGCGCAACGCACGCATCGCGGTGATCGGTGCCGGCCCGTCCGGCATCACCGCCGTGAAGAATCTCCTCGATGCGGGATTCACCGACGTCGTGTGTTTCGATCGCAACGACGCGATCGGCGGCAACTGGCTCTTTCGCCTCGAGTCGTCGCATTCGAGCGTCTTCGAAACCACGCACATCATCAGCTCGAAGACACTGTCGGAGTACCACGACTTCCCGATGCCGTCGTGGTATCCTGACTATCCGTCGCACGAGCAGTTGGCGCGCTATTTTCAGAGTTACGCCGACCATTTCGGCGTCACCTGCCGCGTGCGCTTCGGCGTTGATGTCCTGTGCGTTGAGCCGCTCTCCGACGACCGATGGAGTCTCACGGTGCGCACGGGTGCAGACGAGGCACACGAAGAGTTCGACGCCGTGGTCGTAGCCAACGGACATCATTGGTGCCCGCGCATGCCGTCGTATCCCGGCGAGTTCAGCGGCATGATGATACACTCGCACGACTACAAGCGGGCCACGCCGTTCGCCGGGCAGCGCGTGCTCGTGATCGGCGGTGGCAATTCGGCGTGTGACGTCGCCGTGGAGACGGCCCGCGTGTCGGCCACGACAGACCTGTCGTGGCGCCGCGGTTACTGGATTGTGCCCAAGTTTCTCTTCGGCCAACCCAGCGACGTCGTTGGCCAGCGCACGCAGTGGATACCACGCGTGCTTCGCGCAAAGCTCAATCAGTTTCTATTGCGCGTACTGCAGGGCGCCAATCGTGATTACGGCCTGCCCGAACCCGATCACGCGTTCGGTGCTACGCACCCCACGGTAAACTCGGAACTGTTCTACGCGCTGCGCCACGGGCACATCACGCCGCGCTCTGAGCTTGCGCGTTTCGATGGTCACACGGTGCACTTCGTGGACGGCACACAGGCGGACTACGACGTCATCGTGGCCTGTACCGGCTATTGGATCGCACATCCGTTTCTCGCGCCGGACGTTGTCGATTTTTCGCGCGGCCCCGTCCCGCTGTATCTGCGCATGTTTCCGGCGCGCTATCCGACGTTGTCGTTCATCGGGCTCTTTCAGCCACTCGGCTGCATCTGGCCGGCCGCTGAGTTGCAGGCGAAGGTGCTCGCGAGGCGGCTTTCCGGCGCCTGGAGGCCCCCCACAAACCTCGAAGGGGCGATTGCCGAGGAACTGGCTCATCCGGACTATCCGCAGCTCGACACGCCGCGCCACACCATTACGGTGGACTACCACAAGTTCAAAGCTCGGCTGCTAAAGCAGCTGCCGACCAGCTGGCGCTCGACGACGGCCACGACGGTAGGGTAAACAAAAGCGCCCCACCGCGATTGCGGTGAGGCGCCCAAGTGGAGGTGAGGGGAATCGAACCCCTGTCCGAGACTGAATCGACCCCAGCGTCTACGTGCGTATTCTGTTGATTGAGGTCTCCGTCCGCTGGCCAACAGAAAGCCCACGTCCAGACAAGCCTGCTAAAGTTTTGCCCAACGCCCGCAGGCGTGACATCGGACTAGCCCAGATTTTCGATACTCACATGCCGCCCCGGGCGGGCTGCCTTGTGAGCACTGCCGGTAACCCGAAGGTTAGGCGGCGAGCGCGAGGTTGTTGTTCGCGATTGGAATTTTCCCGAGTGTTTTACCAGGTGCTCGAGGACCTGGGCACGCAACCAGAGCTTCACCAACCCCGTCGAAGCCAGTCACCCCCGGCTAACGGTCC
>CAIUOO010000398.1 GCA_903900795.1 uncultured Gemmatimonadota bacterium
CAGCTTCCCCCGCGTGCTCGGGGCGACCTTGCCGTAGACGTATTCCAGGTTGGTCGTCTTGCCACCCAGTCCCGGACCGTAGAACACGATCTTGCAGTTGATCTCGCGGGACGCATAGTTGATCATCGACATCGATTACCGCCCGTTACTGGAACAGCCGATCGATCTCATCCTCGGCGCCCGCCAGGAACCCCGGCGGCGGCGTGGATGCGGACCCATCACGGGCGAAGATGCCTTCGAACGTCTTGGTGAGGTCGTCGACGGCCACCTTCATGCGCAGCCGGACGAGTCCAAGCGTGGTGCGATTATCGAAGAGCACGACGAGGATGACGCGGCGGGCGATATCGGCGAGGTACATGGACTCCTTCTCGCCCTGGTGGAACAGCACGCGGAAGTCACTTTCGCCGATGAGCCGGGCCAGCTGATCGTTGGCGCTGAAATCCGCCGCGGTGAGCGTGGCGAAGGCCGTCGCGTCGAAGTTGGGTGGCTCGCCGACCGTGGCGATCAACTGTCCACTTCGGTCCACGAGCAGGGCGCAGCGCGCCTTTGCGTCGTAGAGGAACCGCTGGAGCGTAATGGTGATGGCCCCGAAGTCGTCCTCGGTGAACGACCAGGTGGCGGCGCCAACAGACATGAACGGTGGGTCGAAGAAGGGATCGGATCAGCAGCTGGGTGTCACGGAACCGCACATGCTCAACGCGCGGCGATGTCCGAAGGTAACGCCGGACCGCGCGTTCTCCATCTCAGCGCATCTCGCGGCGGGCCGAGAGCGCCTGAGCGATCGTCACGCCATCGGCATATTCAAGATCGCCGCCCACGGGCAGCCCGCGGGCGATCCGGGTAATGCGAACCCCAAGGGGCAACAGCTGCCGCTGCACATACAGGGCGGTGGCTTCCCCTTCGAGCGATGGGTTGGTCGCCAGAATGACCTCCGTGACGCCTTCGGGTTCGATCCGAATCAGGAGGTCGCCGATGGCCAGATCGTCGGGCCCGACGCCGTCCAGGGGCGACAACCGCCCGCCCAGCACGTGGTAGAGTCCGCGGAACTCCCCGGCCCGCTCGATCGACGCAATATCGGAGGCTTCTTCCACCACACACAGGATGGTCGGGTCGCGCCGCGGGTCGGCACAGAGCGCGCAGAGCGGCGACTCGGTGAGGTTGTGGCACCGGTCACAAGCCCGCACCCGCTCCGTCAGCAACACGAGCGCCTCGGCCAGCCGACGACTCTGCGAGTGCGGCTGGCGCAGCAGATGATAGGTGAGCCGCAGCGCGGTCTTCCGGCCAATGCCGGGGAGCCGCGCCAACTCGCTCGTGAGTTCGTCGATGACGCTCAACGGGATCCGATCAAAACGGAAGATTGAACGGCAGGTCGATGCCGCCGGTGACTTTGCCGAGCTCCATCTGCATGGCCTCGGCGGCCTTTTTCTGCGCTTCGGCAACCGCCACCACGATGAGATCTTCGAGCATCTCGATGTCGTTGCCGTTGACGACGGTGGGATCGAGCTTGATGCGCTTGAGCTGCATCTTGCCGTCCACGTCGGCCGCGACCATGCCGCCGCCGGCCAGCGCCGAGAAGGTGCGCTGGGACATCTCGTCCTGCATGGTCTGCATGCGCGCCTGCATGTCCTTGAACTGGCCCATCATCTTGAACAAATCCATGACTGTTCCTTGAGACGTTAGTCGAGTAATTCGAGGTCGAGCGCGCGCACGGCGGCTTCGAGCAGCGGGTCTTTCGACGACAGCTGTTCGGTGCGCTGTTGCTGCACGTCGTGCGCGGTGAGGCGCTTGGTGGTATCGCGCGGGGCGTCGGCCCGGGCGGTGGCGCTGGCCGTCGCGTTCACCGAGGACACCACGGTGACCCCGGTGACCCCGTCAAAGCACGCCTGGAGCGCCGAGAGGATGTCGGGGCGGGCTCCGTCGGCGGCGCGGGCGAAGGTATCGTCGGCCGGATCGTAGGTCAGAGCGACGCTGCCGTGGGCCGACACCGATGCCGGAACCAGCCGCGCCACGGCCTGCGCCAGCATGCCGCGTCCCGCCGTCTTGATGGCGTCGCTCACACTGCCCCAGCGCGCCGTGAGCTGCTCGACCGAGGGCGGCGGTCCCACCCGTGGCGCCGCGGCGGCGGCTCGTGCTGCGGGGCGCTGTTCGGCCATCTGCGCGGCGGCGGCGGCTTCGGCCACCTGCTGCGTAGCCGATCGCGGCGGTGCCACGACACCCGGCGTCGGCGGCGCGAGCGCAGGGGCCACGGCCGGTGGCGGCGACGGCGGGATCGCGTGCGCCGACGCCACGCGCGGCTCGTGCGCCACGCGCCGAACGGGCGGGTCGTCGTGGCCGCCGGTCCCGAAGCCCTTGATCACCTCTTCGAGTTCGACCGTTCGATCGAGGAGCGCGAAGCGCACGAGCAAGGTTTCGAGCAGCAACTGCGGCTGTCCGCTGCGGCGATACATCGGCTCGAGTTCGAGCAGGGCGTGCAGCATGCGCAGCAGGTCGCCGGCCGACAGCTGTCCCTTTCTTTCGTGGAGCGCGACGCGCATGCGCTCCGACAGCTCCGGTGGTACGCCGCCGAGCGCAACCGTGAGTTGCGCCCGCAGGATGCGGCCGATTCCTGCCAACAGCAGCATGAGATCCACGCCGCCATCGGCCTGACGCTGGACTGCATCGAATACGTCGACGGCGCGACGCTGGGCGATGATATCGAGGAGCAGCAGGTACTCTTCTTCAGGCACGAGGCCCAACGCGGTGCGCACGCGCTCGGCCGTCACCTCGGCCGTCTCTCCAAGCGACAGCACTTGATCGGTGAGCGACAGGGCGTCACGCAGGCCACCGTCGGCCGCGCCGGCGATCATGCCCAACGCATCGGGTTCGAACCGCACGCCTTCTTCCGTAAGCACGGCAGCAAGGCGTTCACGGATTTCGGCCGGTCCGATGCGCTTGAGATCGAACCGCTGCAGTCGCGAGATCACCGTAGGGAGGACTTTCTGCGCCTCGGTGGTGGCGAACACGAAGACCACGCGCGGGGGCGGCTCCTCGAGCACCTTGAGCAACGCATTCCACGCATCACGCGACAGCATGTGCGCTTCGTCGATGATGTACACCTTGTAGCGATCATCGCCGGACGGCGCGTACATGGCGCGTTCGCGGAGCTCTCGGGCATCGGCCACGCCGCCATTCGACGCCGCATCGATCTCGACGACATCGAGCGACGCGCTGCCGCTCCAGATGCGCTGACAGCTGGTGCAGCGTCCGCACGGCTCGCCGGCAGCGGCCATCGCCTCGCTGAACTCGGTGGCGGCGGCGGTGCCGCTCACCCGTCGGGCGTCGGCGAGCTCTTCGCAATTGAGCGCCATGGCGAGCACGCGGGCCAGCGTGGTCTTGCCGGTGCCACGCGGACCGCAGAGCAGATACCCGTGCGCGACCCGCCCACTGGCGATGGCGCCCTTGAGCGTGTTGGCGACATGTGACTGCACCGCCACGGTCGCGAAGTTCCGGGGGCGGTATTTGCGGGCGAGAGCGAGCGACATACGTCCAATCTACACGACGGAGCGGCGGGTACCACTTCGTGTGGCCGTCGGTTAGCTTCTACTTGCTCCGGGTCCCGGAGGGCGACAGCCCGCCAAATCCGTCAGGACCCCGAAGGTAGCAGCGGCACGTGGAGTCTGGCGTCGCTTCGTCAGGCCCGGAGCACTGCGCACGGGAGGATTCGCTCGTCAGAGCGGACCTCCCGTGCGCTTTTTTGTGCCCGGCAGCAGCGCTATGCGAGGGCGTCGGCGAGCGCCTGCGCGATTTTCGGACCATGCTCGGCAATGAGCCCGATCGGTGCATCGAGGTGAGCGACGGCACGCACTCGGCTGTTGTGCCATTTGGAGATCCGCACGCCGAGCGCGGCCGCGCGCGCGACGACGTCGTCGGCGCACGGGCGGGGCAAGTCGATCATAACGATGTTGGTGTCAGGCATGATCACGCGAGCTCCACCCACGCCGTCGACGAGCCGGGCGAGATACGTCGCCGCTTCGTGATCGTCGGCAAGCCGGTCAAAATGGTGGTCAACGGCATAGAGCGCGCCAGCGGCAAGGATGCCGGTTTGCCGCATGCCGCCACCGAAGCGCTTCCGCGCGCGATGCGCGCGCGCAATGACATCGGCGGGGCCGACGAGACAGGCGCCCACGGGGGCGCCGAGCCCCTTGGAGAACGAGACCATGACGGTGTCGGCACAGGCAGCGAAGTCGGCGAGTGAGGTCCCGGTGGCCACGGCCGCGTTCCAGAGGCGCGCGCCATCGAGGTGTACCGGCAGGTACACGCCGCGAGCCACGCTGGCGAGCGCGCGCAGCTCGTTGAGGGGCGTGACGGCGCCACCGGCCCCGTTGTGCGTGTTCTCGAGACACACCATGGACGGTTCGATCGCATGAATCGACGGCGCGCGAATGCCGGCCGCCAGATCGGCGGCACGGAACACGGAGCCAGCGCCTCGAATCGGGCGCACCTGCACGCCGCAGAGCGCCGCGGTCGCGGCAATCTCCCAGTGGATAATGTGCGCGTCGGCATCGAGTAGCAGCTCGGTGCCGGGCGTGCTCTGCACCCAGATGGCCGCCTGATTGGCCATCGAGCCGCTCGGGAAGAACAGCGCGCGCTCCTTGCCCAGCCGCTCCGCCACCACCGCTTCCAGCCGGCGAGTGGTGGGATCACCGTCGAGCACATCGTCACCGACTTCGGCATCGGCCATCGCGCGACGCATGGCGGCGGTCGGCCGGGTTACGGTGTCACTACGCACATCGAGCAACGGAGCGGCGAATTCAGTCACGGGCGTTTGGAGGGAGGACGTGTCGGCGGCTTGGGCAGTTTAGCGCGGGTCGGCGTAGCGGCGGCGGCGGTACGAATCGTCTCCTCTGCCTGTCGCAGAGCCGTCAACTCGCTTCGCCGCAGGTCGAACGCCTGCGCCACTTCGCCGCCGATGAGGAACAGCAGTGCGCCGTAATATGTCCAGAAGACGATCGCGACGAGAGCGGCAATCGTGCCGGTGTACAGCGAGCTGGGATCGAACCGCGCGACGACGAACACGAAGAGGTGGCGCGCGATCTCGAACAGGATCGAGGCACTGAGCGCACCAACCGCCGCCGTGCGCATGCTGGGGCGTCGACGCGGCAGTCCGCGATACATCGCGTAGAACAGGATGAAGACGACGGCGAGCGCCATCATCCGGCCGAGCAGAGCCCCCACGAATCCCATCGCCTCGGTACGCAGTCCCGTTTCCTGCAACAGCGCGAGACCGCGCGTGGTGGCCAGCTCGATGTACGTGGAGAGGGCCACGTAGACCACGATGGCGACGGTCGCGATGATCGTCGCGATGAAGTCGAAGACTTTACCGGCGACAATGCCGCGATCGGCCCCGTCGAAGATGAGCGCGAGGACACTGCGGAGTGACCCGAAGAGTCGCGTGGAAAACCAGGCGAAACCGATGGCCGAGTACGCGGTCACCGCCCCACGGGTGTTGAGCACGTCGGCGACGATGCCGCGCAACAACTCGCCGGCCGCATTCGAACCACTGGGGAGCAGTCGATCGACGAGCGCGGTCACGGTGGTGGCGGCTTGCGTGGTCTCGCTGCCCAAGAAGAAGGAGAGACCGGAGATCAGCAGTAACAGGAACGGCAGCAGGGCGAGCAGGACATTGAAGGCCAGCCCGCCCGCCAGAAACAGCACATTGTCCTCCGCGCCCTGATGCCAGACGCGTCGGACAATGTCCCACCAGCTTTCAGCCTTCGCCCGGAGCGCCAGCGGACTTCTCCCCGGAGCTCGAGACCATGTCGGCGGGCGCGCGCGCGTCGTCGGGACCCTGACGACGGCTCTGCTGGCGGTTCGCGCGACGGCTGTCGGCGTACGCACGCTTACTCTCAGCCACCGCCCGCTCGAGGTCGGCGCGCGCCTGCGTGGCCGCCTCGCGACCGACGGAGACCGCATCACCGACGGCCCGCACGCGTGCGTTCACGGCATCGCGCGCGCGACCCACCTGCTCGTCGAACTGATCGCGCGTCTTCTCGACCGAATCGGCCACCGTGTCGCCGAACGCATCGGTCATGTCTTTCATCGTGCGTCCGGCGCGTCGTGCTTCATCCTGCAAACGCCGTCGGGTGTCGGCGCCACTGGCCGGCGCAAACAACAGCGCCGCCCCTGCCCCGATCGCGAGACCGAGGAGAAACGTGCCAATACCATTCGTGCCCTTCTCACGTTCGATCACGACCACACGATTATCGTCGTACTCGTCGTCCCGGGCCATATCATACCTCACAGGCGGTGATGAGTTGCGTCTCGTGCGTGGTGGGCGCGCTGATTCGGCGCGCCCACCACGCACGACTCCAAACCGTCAACTCAGTCCGAAAGATCCGCATCGTCCGGGGCGGCCACGATCGTGCTGGCTCCCGTGGGAAACGGGCGATGCTGCTCAGGGCTCGTGACGAACTGCTCGACGATCGCGCGGGTTCCGGCGATGCCCAGCTGTTGAAACAGGAAGGTGAACTTCGTGTCGTATGCCGCGCCAAGCGAGCCCCGCACGTCCGCGGGCAACGCCCACAACTGCTTCTTGAACGGTCCGATCGCCTTCTTACGCGCCTTGTAGTAGAACTGCTCGTCGGTGTCGGTCGCCTTGCGTTCGTCCTTGGCGTTGGTGTCCAACCAGGCATACATATCGGCTCGCAACGCGGCCGGGATGTGATCGAACATCATGGTCTGAAAGTTCGTCGCGAGATGGATTTCCGCCGTCTCGAGCCTCGGGAAGTTGCTGAAGGCGGCGTCGGGCAGCGTGGAGGCTCCGTGTTGTACGGCACCGGCCATGCCATACCGATCGCGGCCAATCTTCGAGAGCGTCTCGAGCGTGTCGAGATCGAGCGCCACGTCAGCAATGGAGCCGTCGGCGAGCACGATACCGCCGTGCGACGTCCCCGACTGGACCGAGATCTTCGACAGCCCAGCCGTACCGGGCGCCTGCGCCTCGAGGGCGGCGTTGAATCCGTCCATGAATGCCTCGAGCTCTTCCGGCGTGCTGTTCTCGGTGCCGACTTCACCGATTTCGCCGCCGATGGAGATCGTCACGCCCGCCGGCTCGGCGGCGCGCACGAAGCGCGTGATATCGACACAGACGTCGTAGTTCAGACGCTGCTGTTCCGCGAGTGTCTCCTTGGAGAGATCGACCAGCGTGGAGGTATCGACGTCGATATTGTAGAAGCCGGCGGCGACGGCCTCGGTGACGAGCGCCTTGACCGCGTTCACTTCCGTGATCGGATCGACGGCGAACTTCTTGTGGTTGACCTGGAAGTGGTCACCCTGAATGAACACCGGTCCGCGATAGCCTTCACGCAGTGCTGCCGCGAGAATGACCGACACGTACTCATCGGGGCGCTGGTCGGTGTACGCGATCTCCGAGCGGGCAATTTCGAGAATGAAGGCGCCGGCCTGCAGCGCGTTGGCGGTGCGGAAGACGGCGCGCGTCGTGTCGTACGCGAGCGCACGAATGTTCATCGCGGGCACCGTGAAGCCGCTGCACTTGCCTGCCCCACGCGCGACGTACAGCTCGTGGATGGAGGCAGCCCGAACACCGACGGCCTGCCCGAGCTCCCACACGAGCCAGCGGGCGAAGGTGCGCTCGGCTTCGTTCCCGAAGACAGCCTGATGCACCAGCGCATCCATGTGCGCAGAGGTCAGGACGGTCGCGTCATGCAGGTGAACGCGACCTGCTTCCACCGTAACGGCACCGCCAAACAAGGACGTCGTGGGCTTCGTGGTATCGGACATTCGTATCGTGGATCCTGCCCAGCGCGAGCCGGAACGGGTCAGGGTAAATGAGCGATGACTCCGGCCTACCGGAGCCCGCCGCGTCTATCGGTGAAAGTTCCCACTGCGGGGACGGGTGCGGCAAGTCCGGGATTCCCCTTCGGCGAGGTTCACGTCTCGCGACGCGTCGCGACCCGCCGGGTGGTCGGACGATGGATCACACGCGGAAGCGTGGGTCCGGCTTGGGGAGGGCGTCCCATTCCGCACGCGCCTGCTCGCTGCCGGCGCGGCCGAGCATGGCATAGGCGAAGTTCTTGCCCAGCTCCACACCTGGCTGGTTGAAGGCGTTCACATCGTAGAGCACACCAGCGTACGCCGTCGCGAGAGCGAAGGTCTGCATCAGCGCGCCCATATGGAACGCGTCGACGGTATCGATGGCGAGCGTGGCGTTGAACCGCCCGCGCGCCGCGAGGGCACCGGCCGTGGCGCGCTGTTCGATATCGATGAGCTCACCGAGTGTGTGCCCCGCGAGGTAACTGAGCTCCGGGATGTCGGCGTGGCGCGAGGGGATCGGGCCGTCCTGCTCCCGCCCCTTCACTGTGATGAAGGTGACCGTCTTGTCGAGCGGCCCCTCCATGAACAGCTGCACCTGAGAATGCTGATCGGTGGCGCCCACGGCGGGCAGCGGGGTCGGTCCCACGGGCGTGCCGTCGCTGCGCAGCTTGCCGAGGGACTCGGCCCAGAGCTGCACGAACCAGAGCGCGAGATCGCGCAGCGGATCGGCATAGGGCATGAGCACCTGCACCGAGCGGCCGTGGCACGTGTCGGCGATGTGCTGCAGCACGGCGAAGGTGCCCGGCAGATTCGTGGAGAGGTCGGCGCGGGCGGCGCGGGTCATGACGTCGGCCGCGCCGGCCAGCAGCGCTTTGACATCGATGCCGATCAGCGCCGCGGGCAACATGCCGACCGGCGAGAGCACGGAGAAGCGTCCGCCGACATTGGGTGGCACCTCAAGCGTCGTGATGCCCTCGGCTCGCGCGATCTTGCGCAGCGCCCCGACCTCCGGGTCGGTTATAAAAACCAGGTGCTGCCGCGCGGCGTCCTCGCCGACCGCACCCGCGAGGGCGTCACGCACGATGAGATACTGCGCCATCGTTTCCACCGTACCGCCGGACTTCGAGATCACCAGCACCAGCGTGCGGGCCAACGCGAGCCGGTCGAGCGTGGCCGCGATGGTGGCCGGATCGACGTTATCGAGCACGTGCAGTCGGGGGGCACCGCCGCGGGCCGCTGTGCTCAGGGTATTCCACGCCGGAGGCCGCAACGCGGTCCGTAACGCGATCGGGCCGAGAGCGGAACCGCCGATCCCGAGCAGCAGCACGTCGTCGAAGCGGCCACGCGCCTGCTCGGCGACCGCCAGCGTGGCATCACGCAACGCGTCGTTCACCGGCAACGTGAGGAAGCCGAGTTCCGCCTGCATGGCGTGCACGCGGGCGTGCGCGATGGCGAAGGCACCAGACGCGTCCGAGAGCTGCTCGGCCGTGATGCCGGCGCCCTGCGGCAGCGCCGCTCCCATCATGTTCGTGAAATCGAGCGACAACGACATGCAAGACACTCCCGACAGCGCGTGAGATCGAAGAAGGAAAGAACGACGACTATGACAGACGCACGACTAATCCGTCGTACGCCGGCTCGATGCCAGCGGGCAACTCGGCGGCGAGGTCGGCGTGCGCATTCTCGTGCGTGAGATGCGTGAGGTAGGTGCGCTCGGCCCCGATTTCCTGTGCCACGGCGACGGCCTCGGCAATCGACAGGTGCGTGGGATGCGGGTCGCGCAACAGCGCATTGAGCACCAGGACGCGAACACCAACGAGCGCAGCGCGCGCCATCTCCGGCAATCGCTTCGCGTCGGTGATGTAGGCGATGTCGCCCACGCGGTACCCGACGACCGACGCGTGACCGTGCGGCACGGCAATCGGCAGCACCTCGGCGTCCTTGACGGTGAACGGCACGCCAGCCTGAATCGGCGTCAGCGTGCCCTCGGGGCGGGTGGTTCCGGGCAACGGACGAAACTGCTCGTCCATGATGTATGGAAAGCGACTGCGCAGGGTCGCCAGCGTGGCGGCTTCGCCGTAGAGCGGCAGCGATGATGCGCGTCGGATGGTGAAGGCGCGCAAATCGTCGATGCCATGGATGTGGTCGGCATGTTCGTGTGTGTACAACACCGCGTCGATGTCGCCGATCCCGGCCGCCACGAGTTGCAGCCGCAGCTCAGGGGGGGTATCGATGAGCAAGCGAGTGCCGCTTGCGGTCTCGATGACCGCTCCGCACCGCGTGCGTTTGTCACGCGGATCGAGCGATCGGCACACGGCACAGCCGCAGCCGATCTGCGGCACGCCGAAGCTCGTGCCGGTCCCGAGGAAGGTGAGGCGCATGGATGTGGTCACCACTGGACGCAGCGACCGCACCCGTGCGAGGCTCCGGTACGCCGGGTCACACCGTTTCGACCTTGAGCAGGTTGGTGGTTCCCGGCACGTCGAACGGTACGCCGGCCGTGACGAGCACCCGGTCCCCCTTGGTTACGAGGCTCATATCGAGTGCCTCGCGCAGCGCCATGGCCACCATGTGATCATAGCCACGCGCCGTGGGAACGAGACGCGGGACGACGCCCCAGACCAGCGATAGCTGGCGGCAGACGCGCGGTTCATCGGTCAGC
>CAIUOO010000399.1 GCA_903900795.1 uncultured Gemmatimonadota bacterium
CCCGCGTGATTGCGTTCGCGCTGAGCGTCGCTAGCGCCTGACGGAGACTGACGACGCGGACGGATTCGGATGTAGTTTTGACCATGCGAATCACCGTGTTGCTGGGCGGGGTCTCCGCCGAACGTGAGGTGTCTTTGTCGTCGGGGCTGCGGATTGCCGTCGCGCTCCGCGAGAAGGGACATGATGTGATTTGTCTCGACCCCGCCAACGGCGTGTTGACCCGCGAGACGGAGCGCGCCCTGTTGGCCGCCGGCGTGGGGAGTGCTCCCCCGTCGCTCGATGTGCTGGCCGGATTGTCCGCGCAATCTCTGTCGCCGGCGCTGGGCATGAGCCCCGAGATCACCGACGCCGAGTGCGTGTTTCTGGCGCTCCACGGCGGCCAGGGCGAAGACGGTACCGTGCAGGCTCTGCTCGACCTCGTGGGCGTGCCGTACACCGGCAGCGGGCACCTGGCGAGCGCGCTGGCCATGGACAAGCACCTCACGAAGGTCGTGCTGCGAGCCGCCGGCGTGGCCACCGCCGATTGGATGATGGCGCCGGCCGATGGCGAGTTGGACGCCGAGGAGGTTGGGCGTCAGCTGGACTGGCCCGTGGTGGTGAAGCCGTCGAAGCAGGGGAGCACGGTCGGGCTGTCGATTGTGCGCGAGCCGGGTGAACTGGCCGCCGCCGTGACCGAGGCCTTCAAGTACGACGACGAGGTAATGGTGGAGCGGTTCGTACCGGGGCAGGAGCTCACGGTGGGAATTCTGGGCGACGTGGTGCTGCCGACGATCGAGATCGTGCCGGTGAAGGAACTGTACGACTACGAGTGCAAGTACACGCCGGGGATGGCGAAGGAGTTCGTCGCCGAACTGTCGCCTGACATCGAGGCGACGTTGGCGGATCAGGCGAAGAAGGCGTTCGTGGCGCTCAAGTTGGGTGGGTATGCGCGGATCGACTTCCGGCTGGACCCTCACGGGCAGTCGTGGTGTCTGGAGGCCAACACGTTGCCCGGGATGACGCCGACCAGTCTTATCCCACAGGCGGCGGTGGCTGCCGGTGTCTTGTTTCCCGATCTCTGTGAGCGCATCGTGCAACTGGCGATCAGCAGCCGGGATCGCCTCCGGCGCTGATTCGGTCGCCGATTCTGTGGTTCCCGTTGTTCCTTCCGCGCCTTTTCGCGTCCTGCCATGACCTACGTCACGTACGACGATTTCGATGCGCCCCGTACCCCGTCGGCCGTGTACTGGTTGATCGGCTTGTGTGTGGGCGTGTATTTCGTGCAGGCGACGTTGGTGGGCGATGCCAACATGGCGAATTGGCTTGGGTATTCGGTAGGCGATCTGGCGTCGCATGCGTTGTGGACGATCGGCACGTACATGTTCGTGCATGGCGGCTTGACGCATCTGCTGCTGAACATGTGGACGTTGTGGTTGTTCGGGCCGCGGGTGGAGCGGGCGTGGGGGAGCAGCACGTTCGTGTGGTACTACCTGTGGTGCGGCGTGGGCGGCTGGGCGTTTCACTACATGTTCCAGCGCGAGGGCGGTACGCTGGTGGGCGCCTCGGCGGCGATTCTGGGCATCGCGGTGGCGTATGCCTCTCGGTGGCCCGACGACGAAGTGCTGTTTTTCGGTGTGGTGCCGATGAAGGTGAAGTGGCTGGTGGTGTTCATGGCGCTGATCAACATCACGATGGCGGTGGTGAATTCGGGGAGCGTGGGCGGCACGGCGTACGCGGCACACATCGGCGGGATGCTGGCGGGGTGGGTGTACCTCCGCGCGCCGGGGGCGGGGAGTCTGGGGCGCTTCCGCAATCGCATTGCGTCGGCGCCGGACTACGGCGACGAGTCGCCGCGCGCAGTGCCCAAGTCATCGCGTCCGCGGGAGCGGGAGGTGGACGACATCGTGGCGCAGAGCAAGGCGGCGGTCTCGCGCGTGCGTCCGGAACCGCGTCCTGCGCCACGTCCCGCACCGCGTCCCAGCCAGACGGCCGTGGCGGCGCAGCCGAGCGCCGCGCTGGATGCGGTGCTGGACAAGATCGCGGCCGACGGGATGTCGAGTCTGACACCGGCGGAGCGGCTGTTGTTGGATGACTGGTCGAAGCGGTTGCGCGACGTCACCTGACCGGTGTGCGTTCCCGCATTACATTCGGGGATGCCCAAGCCTGAACTGCTCGAGACGTTTCCGAATCCTTATGCGGATCGGAAGTACGAAATTTTCATGGAGACGACCGAGTTCACGTCGCTCTGTCCCCTGGGTGGTATCGAGACCGACGCCGCCGAGTTGAAGCTGCTGGAAGGCGGCGCGCCGGACTTCGCGACGATCCGCATTACGTATCAGCCGGCCGAGGTGTGCCTCGAGCTGAAGAGCCTAAAGATGTATCTATGGAGCTTCCGCAACGACGGCATTTTTTACGAGCGGGCGGTGAACCGGATTCTCGACGACTTGGTGGCGGCGTGTAACCCGCACACGATGACGGTGGTGGGGGATTTCAACGTGCGTGGCGGGTTGAAGAGCATCATCACGGCGACGGCGACGAAGCCGGGGTGAAGCGGGTGGCGGGGGAGTGCTTGCGGAATGCCCCCTGACGTGGTTAGCCTGAGAGTCTGTTGGTGGTTTGGCTAGGTAGCTCAGTTGGTAGAGCAGCGGACTGAAAATCCGCGTGTCGGGGGTTCGATTCCCTCCCTAGCCACTGGAAGTTGTTGGTATACAACGACTTACAAAATATCAGGATTTCAGAGATCGTACTACACTTGTACTACATGAGGGGGGACCAGCAATGGTCCCCCCTCTGTCGTTTGTATCCTGGGGTCGATGTAGTACGGGGTTTACTACACACAGGTTGGGGGGATCCGCGTGGCGGGGGGGATCCGATTGAGTGAGATGCGCAGCTCAGAAGCAACTCTTACCGAACAACAAGAACATGAACGTGTCACCCCCGGACCCCCGATATTCACGAAAAAAACGACTGAACCGATTACGCGTTCGATGACTCGCGACGACGGCGAGCGACGACACAGAGTGCAAAGAGGCCGGTAGCCAAGAGGGCGTAGGTGGGTGTCTCGGGGACAGTAGTCGCGAGTGCTGCATTGAAGCTCACCGTTTCCAGGCTGAACCCGTCAGTGAGCGCGTTTCCCTGGATGTAGAAGTCGATGACGTTCATCCCTGATACGAAGCCACTGTTGAGTGAAACAGCGTTCCCCAGCGCATAGTTACCGCATGTCCCGGCGCCTTGAAGCGATTCACCATTCAATGAGAACTGCGGTATCCACGACACGGAACCGTTGTAGTTGGGGATGTCGTCGCATGCCCACCTAAACAAAAGGTTTGCAGTCGATGCATCGAATCCGGTGAGATCAAAGCGTTGGCGAAATGTGAAGTAGGTGTAGCCGTTCGGGCCCAGGTCAGAGCTGTTGTTCCCGTCGACTGTGTTGGAAATCATCGCAAGCGTATTCGTACCGACAACAGTCGGAAACGGCGCATAATTTGGGTAGTCGGCATAGTGGTACGCGAAGCCGAACGTGCCGCCGAAGCCACCGAAGCTGGCCGAGTATCCGCCGTACTGCCGCGCCACCTGCCAGACAGGATCTTGAGTGCCGAGCGCGCCGCCTACGGTCGAATAGAATGTCTGTGCATGGCCTGTTTCCGGCACGATGAGTGTGCAGAAAGCGGTGAGGAGTGCAGAGGCGACTCGAAATCGACTACGCATTGGCTGGAACCGGAGGAGTGGTTTTCGCGGAAAGTCGAACAGAGAAACGAGTTCGACTTCGTCAGCTTAGTGATCCCCCGTCAAACCATAGTAAAACAGCAAAAGGGTCTGTCGGTGGACACCCAAAACCGGCCACTCGTGGACACCTGAAAACCGGCCACCACGACCGATGAGCTGAGGCGTTGACGGCGGTAGGCCCCCGGTGGGGGTTTATGGCCATGAGCAATGTCTTGGACGAGACCAAACAGCAGC
>CAIUOO010000400.1 GCA_903900795.1 uncultured Gemmatimonadota bacterium
AATGGCTGGACGCACCGTGGGCATCATCCTGTGCGGGGGCAATCTCGATGCGTCTCGCGCTGTTACGGTGTTGTCCGGGGGCACGCCGGTTTGAGTTTTGGGTGGTTGGTGTGCTTGCGGATGGGTGATGGTCGCCGATGCACCCACCTTTCACCGCTTCCTGCGGGACGTGGTTCTCCACGCTGCCTCATCGCCGCAGGAAAGCCGACGGGGAGTTCCCCACGGGCCGAGCGGCGTGCGCGCCCAAGCCAGCCACCGCACGCACCACGAACAAAGCCGCAAGCACACCACCACCGCAAAATTCAGGCGCGCGGGTGCGCCTGCCTATAGACCTTTTTGAGGCGTTCGACGCTGGTGTGCGTGTAGATCTGCGTCGTGCTGATACTCGCATGGCCGAGGAGTTCCTGTACGGCGCGCAAATCCGCGCCGCCGTCGACCATGTGCGTGGCGAAGCTGTGCCGCAGCGAGTGCGTGCTCAGCCCCGCTCCTTCGTCGACCGCAGACAGTAGCCCCACGATCGCGTGCTGAATGGCGCGCGGGCTCATGCGCCCGCCGCGTTCACTCAGAAACACGGCCCCGCGCGCAGGCTTCTTGTTGCTCTCCTTCACCTTCGCGAGCAAGGCATCGCGCTTTACGAGGTAATTGCGCAGTGCGCGCTGGGCATGATCACCCAGGGGCACGATGCGCTCCTTGCGCCCCTTGCCGCGCACCTTCACCTGTTGCGCGATGAGATCGAGATCGCCGAGATCGACGCCGCGCAGTTCCGAGAGTCGAAGCCCACTCGAGTAGAACAGCTCGAGCATCGCGACGTTGCGCACATCGGTAAACTCGAGACTCTGCGCGCGTGTGGCCGCGTATTCGAGCAGCGTCTCCGCCTGCCGTTTGTCGAGATAGGCGGGCAGTGTGCGCGGCAGCCGCGGCGACTTGACAGCGCGCGCGGGGTTCACGTCCACCCGTTCATCGCGGTGCATCCAGCGATAGAAGCTGCGCACGGCCGAGAGCTGACGTGCCACCGAACGTTTAGCGAGTCCACGGCGCGTGCAGTGCGCCATAAATCCGCGGATCTCCGTGCGTCCGAGCGCGTTCCACTGCCATCCGTCAATGCCATGCGTGCTGGCGAGCCACGTGGAGAACTCGCGCAGATCGCGCCGGTACGCCGAGATGGTGTTGGGCGACAGGTCGCGTTCCTTGGCGAGATGGACGAGAAACTCGTCGATCTCGGCGGGAAGTGCCGTGTCGGGCACGTCCGCGTGCGGAAGCGCCGCCTCGTCACTCATGTGGGCATTACCCGCGGGTTGCCATCGGCGTGATACCCGAGGTATCACGCCACTCGGCCATGGCCGCGAGCGCCCGCTCGGCGAACAGCTCGCGCTTCTTCGCCTTGTCCTTCAGCACCTTGGGCGCGACGCCTTCGAGCTCATCGAGCAATCCGAAGTTGGCGTTCATGGGCTGAAAGTGTTTGGGGTCGGCTTCGCGCATGTAGCGATAGAGCGCGCCCATCATGGTCGCCGGCGGCGGCACCACCGGCGCGTCGCCGGCGATCTGGCGCGCGAGGTTGATACCGGCCATCAAACCGGTGGCACTGCTTTCGGTGTAGCCCTCAACGCCCGTGATCTGCCCCGCGAACATCAGCATCGGCGCATCGCGTAACGCCAGATGCGGCGACAACGCGGCCGGCGCGTTCACATACGAGTTGCGATGAATGGATCCGAAGCGCAGGAACTCCGCTTCGGCCAAGCCCGGGATCATGCGAAACACGCGCGCCTGCTCAGGAATACGCAGGCGGGTCTGAAAGCCGACGAGGTTCCACATGCGACCGCCGCGATCTTCCATGCGTAGCTGCACCACGGCGTGCGGACGCGACGTGGAGCGCGGGTCTTGCAGCCCGATCGGCTTCATGGGGCCGAAGCGCAAGGATTCGCGTCCACGGCGCGCCATTTCTTCGATGGGCATGCACCCCTCAAAGTAGGGCACCGCGTCGAACTCGTGCGCAGTGAACTGGTCGGCGGTGGTGAGGGCGTCGATGAACGCGTCGTATTCCTCACGCGTGAAGGCGCAGTTGAGATACGCCCCTTCGTCACCGGCTCCGTCCATTGTTTCCTTGCCCCAGCGTGAGGCGCGGAAGGCAATGGTCTGGTCGATCGACTCCAGCGACACGACCGGCGCGATGGCATCGTAGAACGCCAGCGATTCGACGCCGAGTCGCGCGCGAATGGCGTCGGCGAGCGCGTCGGAGGTGAGCGGGCCGGTCGCAATGATGCCGACCTCGGGAAGCACCGTGACTTCCTCGCGCGACACGCGGATACGCGGATGTGCATGAATGCGGTCGTGCACATGCTGCGAGAAGATCTCGCGATCGACTGTAAGCGCCGATCCCCCCGGCACACGCGACTGATCGGCGCAGTCGAGGATGAGTGAGCCGAGCTGCCGCATTTCGGCTTTCAGCAAGCCGTGCGCGTTGCTGGTTTCGGTGCTCTTGAACGTGTTCGAGCAGACGAGCTCACCGAGCTTCTCGGTACGATGCGCGGCGGTGCCGCGGACGGGGCGCATTTCGTGAACCACCACGGTATGACCGCGTTCGGCGAGCTGCCAGGCGGCTTCGCTTCCGGCGAGTCCGCCGCCGATCACCTGCACTTCGTTGGATGCCATGCGTGAAGTCTAACGGCTCGCGCTGTCGCTGGTTCGTGGTGCGCGCGGCGGCTGGTCCGGTGTGGACGCTCGTGCGGCATCGGGGGGCAGTGGTGCGCGTGAGCGCGACTTGACGGCGGTCAGCGCGCGGGGCTCACGCATGGCCGAGTCGGACGCGCGCGATCGGCGGCCGGAATGGGCGGATGCGACCAGCCGCGTGGCGGGACTCGTCGCGGCGCCACGGAGCGCGCGCACTTCGCCGCCGCGACGGGCTTCGGCGCGTTCGGCCGGGCCATGGTACGCGTACGACGCAGCCCGTCCCGGGCCGTGGGTCCCCGCGGCGAATCTCTGCGGGGGTGACGCCGGCGCCGGAGCGTAGCGACAGGCGCACGGCCACCCCCGCAGCAATTTCGCCAAGGGGATCCCACGGGTCGGGCCGGGCGTCTCGCGCACTCCAACACCCACAGCCCACAGCCCACAGCAAAACGGTCGCACCAGGCAAAAATGCCCGTGCGACCGTTTCACGACCCATCCAACCCGAGCCGGTCAGGCCACTTCGGCCACCAGTTCGGCTTCGTCCGGGCTCGGTACGTCCCACTCGTTCGCGCACTTGAGACACTTCCGGAACGCGCCGCGGGTCTTGTTGCTCTTGGCCTCGGCCCCCACGTATCCGCACTCCGGGCACGCTTCCGCCACAGGCTTGTCCCACACCACGAAATCGCAGTTGGGATAATTCTCACAGCCGTAGAACGCCTTGCCACGCTTTTTGCTGCGTCGCTCCGCGATCTCGCCGCCGTCCTTGGGACACTTCACGCCGGTGGGCATGGAGCGCGTGCCGCGGCACTTGGGAAACTTGGAGCAGCCCAGGAAATCACCAGAGCGACCGTGACGCACCACCATGGCTTCACCGCACTCCTGACATTTGTACTTTGTGAGCTCGGCCGGCTTCTTCTCGCCCTTGATGGGGCGCGTGTACTTGCACGCCTTCGGGTGATGCTCACAGGCCACGAACGGCCCGAAGAACCCACCCTTGGCCACGAGCTTGCCACCGCAATCGGGACACTTCTCGGTGGCGAGCGCCGACAGGTCGTACGCTTCGCCGATGAGGACGTCAAGATCGTTGTCGTTCAGCGTGGCCTGGAACGGCGTCCAGAAATCGGTGAGCGCGCGCACCCACCCCAGTTCGCCATCAGCGATCTTGTCGAGTTCCCCTTCCATCTGCGCCGTAAACTGCACGTTGAAGATGGCGGGAAATTTCTTGACCATGACCTTCTCGACCGTCTCGCCCAAGGGCGTAGGAAAGAAGCGCCGCTGTTCGAGCAACACGTAGCGTCGTTCGGCCAGCACCGAGATGATCGACGCATACGTGGACGGCCGGCC
The DNA here is from genome assembly GCA_903900795.1 of uncultured Gemmatimonadota bacterium. Taxonomy (GTDB): domain Bacteria; phylum Gemmatimonadota; class Gemmatimonadetes; order Gemmatimonadales; family Gemmatimonadaceae; genus Gemmatimonas. The sequence continues at coordinate 4,009 of CAIUOO010000400.1, forward strand.
GATGCCCAAGCGCTCGAGCTCCTTGACCAGCGAGGCTTCAGAGAAGCGCGGCGGTGGTGCGGTGAAGTGCTGCGTCGGCGTGATCGCCTTGACCGGCACCGACTCGTTGAGCTCGAGGTACGGCAACGCCTGCTCGTCTTCGAGCGCCTTGGCGTCGCCCTCTTCGCGCGCTTCACGATAGAGCGTGAGGAAGCCGTCGAACTTGATAACTGAGCCGGTGGCGCGGAACAGGTAGGAACGCCCCGTCGTGGGGATGTCGAAATCGACGGTCGTGGTGTCGAACACAGCCGGAGCCATCTGCGACGCCATGAAGCGTTTCCAGATCAGTTCATAGAGTTTGAACTGGTCGGCGGTGAGCTTCTTGGCCAAACGATCGTCGGGACGGCGCGTGGGCTCGGTGGGACGCACGCCTTCGTGCGCGTCCTGCGCGTTCGCCTTGCCGCTCGGGTACAGCTGCATGCCGGCCGCGAGGTACGACTCGCCGTATTCCGCCTTCAGCCAATCACGCGCCGCACCAGCCGCCGTTTCCGACACGCGTGAGGAGTCGGTTCGCATGTAGGTGATGAGACCGACCTGCCCTTCCTCGCCGCCGACGTCGATGCCTTCGTACAGATCCTGCGCCAAGCGCATGGTGCGCTTGGAGCCAAAGCCCAACTTCTTGGCGGCTTCCTGCTGCAGCGTGGACGTGGTGAACGGCGCCGCCGGATTCTTGCGCTTTTCGCGACGCTTGACCTCGGTGACGGTGAACTGCGTCCGGCCCTTGAGGTCCGCAAGAATGCGCCCAGCCTCATCACCGGTCGGAATTTCCGGCTTACTGCCGTCGATCTGATGCAACTTCGCGGTAAACGGCTGCGTGCCCTTCTGCAGGTCGGCCGCAATGCTCCAGTACTCCACTGGCGTGAACGCGCGGATCTCGCGCTCGCGCTCGACGATGATGCGGAGCGCCACGGTTTGCACGCGACCGGCCGACAGCCCCTTCTTGACGGTCTTCCACAGCACCGGGCTGGCCTTGTAGCCGACGAGGCGATCGAGCACACGACGAGCCTGCTGGGCATCGACCTTTTTGTTGTCGATGTCCATCGGGTTCGCCATAGACTCTTGCACCTTGGCTTTCGTGATCTCGTGGAACATCACGCGGCGGATCGGCGCCGTGACGGCGTATCGAGGTGGCTGCGTGAAATACTGCTCGACATGCCAGCCGATCGCCTCACCTTCGCGATCAGGGTCGGTCGCGATGAAAATCTCGCGAGCGCCCTTCGCCACTCGCTTGAGTTCGGTAAGGATGTCTTCCTTGCCCTCGATCGTGACGTAGTCGGGAGCGAAGCCGTGCTCGATGTCGATGCCGAGTTTCTTGGCCGGCAGGTCGCGCACGTGCCCGACCGTTGCCTTGACCGTGAAGCCCTTGCCGAGGTACTTGCCGATGGTTTTGGCCTTGGCCGGCGACTCGACGATGACCAGCGTGGTCCCACCGGCGGGCGCGGGTTCGTCGTCGTCCGGGGCCGCGTCGACAATGCGGGCTCGGCTGCGCGCCTTGGTGCTGGTGGCCTTTTTCGCAGCAGTCTTCGAGGCCGCCTTTTTCGCGACGGTTTTCGAGGCGGCCGAGGCCGACTTTGCGGTCGGCTTACGCGCAGCCAACGGCTCAGCCGCCAGCCCTGCGGACGTCTTTACCGTTTTCTTCGCGGCCTTTTTGGCGGCCTTTTTGGCCACCTTCTTGACGGCTTTCTTCGCGACGGGCTTGGACAGGCTCGTCCCCGCCGCGGTCGTGCCCTTCTTGATTGGCATCAGATCAGTGTACCTGGGATCGCTCACCGTCCATCGCCCCATCATCGAACCCCACGTCCTCCGCGATACCACGGATGTCCGCGAGGCTGATGCGGCCGTCGATGTGGACCAGCGCGCGCTCCACCAACTGCTCAAAATCGTTGAGATTCACCGCTCCGGAGCCACCCAGCATCACCAGGTAGCCCCAGGCTTCGGCGGTAAACCGTCCGCGCTCGTGCGGCCCCTGAACGCGGAGCGGCCCGTTGCGCGACATCACAGCGCCACCCGATCCGCGGGGTGGTGCAGTATCGCTATAAAGGAGTGAAAGAATCTCACCAATCTGTCGCCGGTCGTACCCTTGCGACGACAGATAGGCTTCAACCTCCACGACATCCGTGTCGGCCGCGAATCGTTCGCGCAAATCATCGATGACAGGTGTCCACCGATCGTTCATCGCCTAACCTATCCTCGGAGTCCCGTCGTGGGCAAGCGCCACCACGGAATCAATAAGTCGTTGTGAGTCAACAGCTTCCACGTTTATCGTCACGTCGGCGAGCGCATACAGTCCCGATCGCCGGTCCCACAAGGACTGCATGGCCATGGCCGGGTCCGCTTCAGCGAGCAACGGTCGAACGTTCCGCGACCGAGTCAGGCGTCGCAGCGCCTCCCTCGGGGAAATCTGTAAATGAATGATACGCCCCAGCGGACGCAGGAGCGCCATGACACCCGGAATAGTGACCCAGCCTCCCCCCGGCGCCAGCACCATCGGCGGCGCGGCGGCCAGTTCCTGTGTGAGCGCATACTCCAACGCACGAAACGCCGCTTCCCCGCGCTCGGCGAAGATACGCGCCACCGACAGCCCTTCCCGCTTCTCAATTTCGGCATCGAAGTCCAGAAACGGACGCGATAGGCGCCTCGCAACCGCACGCCCGACGGTGGACTTCCCGGAACCCGGTAGCCCGACGAGCACCACGTGCCCATCGATCTGAAGGCCGGCTGGCTGGGTCACCCAACCCGCTCGTCCAATCGAGCCAGATACGCGTCGAAATTCCTCCGCACCTCGCCCAGCGAGTCGCCCCCGAACTTTTCCAGCACGGCATCGGCCAACACGAACGCCGCCATCGCCTCGGCAATCACTCCCATGGCGGGAACCGCGGTGACGTCGCTTCGTTCTGCCACGGCTGAGGCCGCCTGTCCCGTCGCAACGTCCACGGTACCGAGTGGACGCATCAGGGTCGAGATGGGCTTCATCGCGACGCGAATGACCAGTTCCTCGCCGGTGGTCATGCCGCCTTCGGTGCCCCCCGCGCGGTTCGTCGTCCGACGCACGTGGCCCGTCCGGGTGTTCCCCGGTGCGGCCTCGATCTCGTCGTGCACCTCAGCACCGGTGCGGCGGGCCGTCTCGAACCCCAGTCCGATTTCCACGCCCTTAACGGCCGGAATGGACAGCATGGCCTGCCCCAACCGTCCATCGAGGCGTCGGTCCCACGACACGTGAGAGCCGAGTCCGACGGGCAGGCCGGTGACGACGACCTCGCAGATGCCGCCCAACGTGTTGCCATCCTTCTTGGCCGCATCGATGCGCGCGATCATCTCGGACTCGGCCGCAGCATCGAGCGTCCGCAACGGCGACGCGTCCGCGGCGGCATTGATGTCGGGAGGCATCACGGATGGGCGGGCCGCATTGACCCCGCCCAGGTGCACCAGGTGCGAACCGACCCGGATGCCCAGTTCGCGCAGGAGCACGCGACAGACGGCACCGGAGGCCACGCGCGCGGTCGTCTCACGGGCCGAGGCACGCTCGAGAATGTCGCGGGCGTCGGTGCGATCGTATTTGAGCAGTCCCGTGAGATCGGCGTGTCCCGGACGCACCCGCGTCACCTGCCGCTTCCGGGGGCCGTCGGCGTCGCCGTCGCGCGGCGCCGGGTCCATGATCTCGAGCCAGTTCTTCCAATCGCTGTTGCGGATCAGCATCGAGATCGGCGAGCCGAGCGTCTCGCCGGCGCGCACGCCCGACAGAAACTCGATGCGATCGGTTTCGATCTGCATGCGGCGTCCCCGGCCGTACCCCTGCTGTCGGCGGGCGAGATCGGTGTCGACGTCGGCGGCCAGCAAGGGGACGCCGGCCGGCAGGCCTTCGAGGATCGAGACGAGCGCCGGGCCATGGGACTCGCCGGCGGTGGTAAAGCGGAGCATGAGTGTGCGAAGCAGACGCGAACGGACGCCAGTAGTGCCGAGATCGATGTCACAACGTATGACGTGACACCGCGCGACGGGAGCGTTGCGCCGGAAGCGCGTGGCCCAGACTACGACACAGCCCCGGAGCGAGTGCCCCGGGGCCGTACCGATTCCCCTGCGGGTGCTGGCGCCGACCGCGTCGTTACTGGCAGGAGGTCGTGAAATTGTCGGGCAGTGCCACCACGGTGACGCCGCGGACGGTGGCGCCGACGAGTACCAGCTGCCCGTTTGGACGCGTCGTGGCGCGGACCGGTCCGATGATCGGGTGGCGGATCGGGATCGACGCGATCTTGCGGTAGCAGTACGTGTCGAACACGTCGATGACCGGCTCGCTCGACGCAATGAACGCGAGGCGCGTGCGGAGCGTCGAGTTGGCACCCGTGTTGAGCGGGTGGAAATCGAGCCCGCCACCGCCGGGCCGTGACTGCAGGATGCCCTGCAATCGGAGCGTGCGATCGAAGAGATACGTGGAGTCACCCTTCACCGCGTTCAACTCACCATCGAAGTTGATGCCCACGCCTTGGACGCGTGAGAACGTGTTGGCCACGAAATCGGCGACATCGAGCGGACGGGAAATACCGCGATCGATCACCGGCGTGGGCGGAATGGAATCCATGCCCATCGTCGCATCGTACGTCATGGCACGGCTACCAATCACCGATCCGCCTTCGCCGAACACCGCGCGACGGAAGTTGCCCGAACCGCGCACGAAGGTGGTGTCGCGGAAGGCCAGCTTATCGAGTCGGACGACGACCGAGTAAGCGAAGGTGCCGCCGCGGCCGTTCGGCACGTTCTGCTTGTATGGCACCAGGAGCGAATCCTTCCCGAAGCCCGCCGCGGCGAAGCGTTCGACTTCCAGCGTGTCCGAGCGGCCTTCCGACTGGCCCATCGCCTGCTCGAAGAAGAAGTGCGACGTGCGCTGCGTGAGATTCTCCCAGCGGATGGTGCCTTGGTTCGGGAACGGCACCGGCTGGCCCGGTGTGGGTGTGGTGGAGTACACCGCGATGATGTCGCCACACGGGGCGCCTGGCGTATCGGCACCGTTGCATGTTGCCGCCAGATACTGCGGACGATCGCTGAAGTCATACAGCGTGCGCTGTGCGATCGGCGCATCGGTGGCCTGCGCGCGCACCGTCGTGATGCTGTAGGCGACGATGTTTGGCAGCGCGTAGCGGAAGACTTCCCGGCCCGTCGTCCCCGCCCTCAGGTCGACATAGCTGATGTTGGTTCCGCCGGAATTCGCCACGAGCAGCGTGTCGCCCATGCTCCCATCGCGGTTGCGCGGCCACGGCGCGATGCCCCACGGGCGCGAGCCCACGGCGATCGGCGTGCGGAAGGTCGAGTCGGCCAGATCATAGACCTCGAGCCAGTTGCGCTCGATGTTCGAGAGATAGAGCCGATCGGTGCGCGGGAAGTAGAACGCATCGGCCACCTGTCCACCGCCGGGCAATGGACTGGTGTAGCCGGCGACGACCGCGACCGTGTCGAGGCGCAGAGCGCCCGATGTAAAGCGCGCCACATCGCGACGGCCATTCGCATTGCGGGCAAAGCTCGCAACGGTGACCAGCGTTGGGAACACCGTGACTGGGACCCGGGAGCGGAAGGTGCGAATCAGCGTGGAGAAGCCGCCGGTCGAGGTCACGGAGTCGGCGACGAGCAGCTGGCCGGTGAGACTGCGCACTTCATATCCGAGCATCGAGATCCCCACCGGATCCGTGGCTTCCACGAACACCGTGTCCTGCACTTCGAGTCGCGCCGCCACGCCCGTGCGCACGACCGGTACGGTGATGGCATTGGCCGGCCTCTGCACCGCGTACTGCACCGCGGTACCCAGCACGCGCTGTTTGAGCGAGTCGATCACGAACGGCGTGACGGTGATAATCTGTCCCTTCACGGTATCCGGAACGACGAGCGTGTCCATGACCGCAACCGAATCCCGCAACGGATTGGCGAAGGACGCGGAGTCCTTCACGTTGTACGCGCCGGTGATCTCGTAGCCGAGCGTGCTGACTTTGTACCGCGCCTTACCGGACAGGGAAATCACGAGGGACTTACCGCTCACGACCGGTGATCCGGTCACCGGGCTGGTCACGAGCGCCAACGGCGGCTCGAGATTGCCCACGGTGAGCGCGACGCGCGCCGTGTCGGACTGATTGCCGGCGCCGTCGGTGGCGATGGCCCTCACATTCACGGTGGCGCCCAGCCGGGTGTTGTTCGGCACCCGGATATGTACGTTCACCGTAAGTAACGTGACCGCGCTTGTCATGACCGTATCGTAGCTGGCGCTGATACCACCAGCGAGCAGCACGCGAATGCGCTTGAGGCCGATGTTGTCGGAGGCGTTCACCGTCAGGGACAGCAGCGTGTCCGTCGCGGAGTTGCCCTTTGCCACCTGCACACGCGGGATGATCGTGTCCCGGAATGGCGGATCGATCACTTCATCCCCGCTGCACGCACCGAGGGCGGTGACGGCGGCGAGCGCCACCAACGTAGCCGGTCGGGCGGTGCGAGGCATGGGCCGAAGCGAGCGGCGGCTCGCGATGAATGCAGACATGGTGATGTGAGTCCTCATTGCGTCAGCGGCTCGGCGGGATCGCCCCATCATCCAGGATGTGCGGGGTCACCAGAATGAGCAGGTCGCGCTTCGTTTCGTTCTTGGAATTCTGCGAGAACAAGCGACCGACGAACGGGAGGTTCATGAGAATCGGGATGCCACTGCGGAAACGGGTCGTCTCGGTGACGGTCAGGCCGCCGATCACGGCCGCCTCGCCATCAGCCACGAGCACCTGCGACTCCGCACGCTGGCGGTTGAAGATCACGCCCACGTCGGTGGCCGCGATTTCCGCACTCGAGTTCTCCGCCTTGATCTTCATCAGCACCATACGATTGTTGGTAATCTGCGGCGTCACGGAGAGTTTGATACCAGCCTCTTCCTTCGACACCGTGGCGCGGGGGAAGAAGGCCGCCGCGTTCGGCTGGCCCTGCGCACCACCGCCACCACCACCGCCGCCACCGCCCTGGCCACCACCGCCTGAACTCGCGTCAATCACGCGGATCGGGATTTCCTGCCCCACGAAGATCTCGGCGCTGCGGTTGTTCAGAATCGTGATGCTCGGCTCCGACTGCACCTCGGCCAGCGACGACGTCTGCAGCGCAGTGAGGAACGCGGTGAGCTGAAACCGACCGAGCGCCGTGCTGTAGATCAGGTTGAGCGCATTCGGCTTGATCGCATTGTTGGCGTTGGCGATACCGGCGAGCGCGTTGCCGCCGAGCGCGATGCGCGCCGGCCCTTCGTACGCCTTGCCACCACCGGTCGCATCCGGCACGCCGTCGCCGTCGGTATCAACCGCGGTCAGCGTGTTCGGATCGATGCGCGGCACCAGCTGCTGGAAGAACTGCTTGTTGCCGGTGCCAAGGTCATAGGCGAGGCCGATGTCCTGGATGCCCGTGCGATTCACGAAGATGATCTTCGCCTTGATGGCGACCTGCGGCGTGCGGACGTCGAGCTGCTGCACGCGCGCGACGATTTCCGGGAGACGCGACGGGACTTCGGTGATGATCAGCTTGTTGGTCGCGCTGTCGGCGGCCACCGAGCCACGCACGACACAGCCTTGTCCGGCCGTCTGGTCCTGCTGACCGCCGCTGCCGCCGCCTTGATTCATCGGCATGCCCATATCACGTCCCGTGGCCATGGTGGTCAAGCCGGTGCAATCACGGGCCAGCAACTGCTGCACGGTGCCGCGCAGCACGGCAGCCTTCGAGTAGTTGATGTCGATGATCTGCGTCACGAGCGGCTCGAGCGCCTGATTCGTGGCGAGGTTGCGGTAGCTGTCGACCGTGATGATGCCGCTGGCATCTTCGGTGGCCGCGAGTCCCTGCGACTGCAGGATGGCCTGGAGGGCCACATCCCACGGCTTGTCGGCAATGTCCGCGGTGACGTCGCCCGACACGTCCTTTCCGACAACGATCGTGCGTCCGGAGAAGGTGGCAAAGGCAGCGATCACGTCGCGAATGTTCGTGCCATCGTAGCTGACCGTGATGCGCGGCTTCTGCTGCTGCCGGCGCGCCGCGGCCATCGACGACACCGTCGCGGGCGTGCGGGCGGTGAGCGGATCGCCCGAGTGATCATCGCGCACCGCCAGCGGTGGGCCGGCCTTCACGATCGGCGTCTCGACCTGCGGCTCTACCACCGCAGGGGCCGCGATCGGGGCCTGCTGCTGTTCGAGACGGCCAGCCGCGACCTGCGGCGACGGCTCGCCACCGGGGTTGGTGGACCCCCAGCGCGCAAAGGCGACGACCGGCGCGCGAAGAGCAATGCGGATCTGGCCGTCCTCACGAACGACGGTGTAGCCGCGCGAGCCATCGAGATCGATGACGAGGCGTACTGTGTCGGCGCGATACTGCGAGAGACGCAGGTTGCGCACGGGCCCTCGGGTCTTGCCGTCGTACTTGGAGCCGATCGCGAGCGTGGCGCCACCGAGATCGACGACGATGCGTGACGGATTGCCGAGGGTGAAGTGCTTGAACGTGACGGTCGAATCAATCGCCAAGACAATGTCCGCACCGGCCGGTGCCGGAGCGACGGCGATGCCCGACACACGACCGCGCATCGGCACGTCCACGACGGAGCTGATGGGCACCGCAGCCGAGGGGGCAGCGTAGTCCGCGTTCGCGGGCGCCAGCGCGAGCACGGCGGGCGCCAGGAGGGCGGAAATCACTGCAACGGTCGTCGGTCCCATCATGGGTTCCTCACTTTCGTCGTGTCGCTGCTCAGTGGCAGCGTTTCCTGCCGGTTGAATCCGAATTCTTCGATGATGAACTGCACGGCTTTTTGTCGGATCGCGGCAACACGCAGCCGCCCAAGCTGCTGACCGACGCGCACGCGGTATTGCCGCTTCGAATACGTGTCGCGCAGAATGGCGACGGAGTTGCTGCCAGGGCCGACCGGATCGAAGGCGACCGCGGTGAGGCGCAGATCGCTGAGGAGCGGGCGCACATCGCTGCTGCTCATGAGCGACTGGTAGGGATCGCGCCGTCCGCCACCGCGGTACGCGAACGTTTCGCGCTGCAGCGTAATCTCAGTCGGCATGCCGGCGGTTCTTTTCGGCGACGCACTCGGCCCAACGGTACCGGCAGACTCGCCGGAAACGGTGCGCTCCGCGGTGGGGCCGACGGGCTGCTGCGCCTCGACGACCCGAGGGGATACACCAAGGGCCAGCGTGGCGAGTCGAAAGATCAGGCGTTTCATGACGAACGTTCCTTGGCGGCGGGCTTGGCTGGCATCGTCTTCTCGACGTAGGTCTGCAGCGTAATCGTGGAGGTCAGCACCCCATTCTCCGACGTCCTGGTCGCGTTGCGCGGGGCGTTGGCCCCCGAGCTGGCGACGATCGAGAAGTTCACCGGTGCGACGATACGGGCAAGGGACCCGACGTTGGCGAGGAACTCGCCGAACTGGTGATAGCCACCGATGATGGTGACGGTGTAGCGATAGGTGTCGAACCGTTCGCCGCGGACCACCGGCTCTGGCATGACGCCACCAACGTCGAGTCCAGCGCGGCGGGCCGCGGTGCTGACTTCTTCGAGCAATGCGGGCACTTCGTTGCCGGTCGGCACGAGACGCCGCATGACCAGCAGGGCGGAGCGGTTCTCCGCTGCCTCGACACGCAGCTTCTCGATGCTGCCCGACGCGAACTCGCGGGCCGCGCGCTGGTTGGCGTCGGCAAGCGCCGCCACCCGGGCGGTGTCGGAGGCGAGCTGTTCTTCGCGGGCAGCATACGGATAAAGGTAGTATGCGACGGCGAGGGCAACGGCCGCGAAGCCAATCAGGAATTTGACCTGATCACGCTGGGTCTGAGGAAGCAGTGCCATGGGAGTCTCTGGTCAGCGCACGGGAACGACGAGGGGCGAGGTTCGTACCACCCCGGGAGGCGGCACTTCGTACTCCGCCGACAATTCAAACTGTGTGATGTCCTTGCCTTCGACAATCACGATCTCCGACTTGCTCAGGGCGACGTGCTGGATGAACGGCGAGCTCTCCATCTGCCGCATGAACATCGTGAGCGCCTGAATATCGACCGTCTGACCGACCACGCGGAACGTCAGCGCCGGATGGACTTCGATCGTGTCCTGCACCACGGCGTGTCGCTTGCCCTTGGCGGCAGCACTCGCCGTGACCGGTGTGGCGCCACCGGTAAGCACATCGGCACCCGGGGGCAGCGGCACCTTGCTCGTCTGCTCCAGCGTGGTCAGCCACGTATAGGCCGGCAGCGCGCGGCTGATCTCGTCGAGGAGATGTGCCCAGTTATAGCGGTTCTCGTCGATCGTGCGGATGATCTGCAACTGGCGCTGGACCGAGTCGCGCTCGGCGGTCAGCGTCCGGCGCGCGTCGAGCACTTTGGCGTAGCGCGTCGAATCGCGCACCGCGCGATCGAGTTGCTCCGTGACGTCGCTGGCGCGGGCATTCTGCGCGGTGAACAGGAGCCCGACGGCCGCGCACGCGACGACGACGGCTCCAGCGGCACCAACGAGCCAGGGATCGCGAACCGACGCACCGATGGACCCGAGCGAGCCGACGAAACGTCCGGCACCACGTGTGGTCTTCTTCGAGCCGGGGAGGAGATTGATCGTGAGCATCATGGTCGGATTCCTCAGGCCGCCGCGCGGAGCGCGAGTCCCACCGGGAGCATCAGCAGCGGGGCGACTTCATCGGTAGACAGGAATTCCAGCGCGCCGTCCCGCACGGTCATCCGGGCGAGCGCGTTGGCCGACTGCACGGGAATGCGCAGGCGCTCGGACAGCCAGGCCAGCAGGCCCGGCACGCGCGATCCGCCGCCACAGGCGTACACCGCGCGGATCTGGCCGAAGCTGCGCGACGACGAGGCGAGGAACGTGGCGGCGCGCTCGAGACCAACGGCGAGTTCCTCGCCGCGCATGCCGATGGTGCCGTCGAGGAGGGGCGACCGATCGAAGCCGCGCAGCATGTCCTCCGCCTCCTCTCCACTGATGCCGTGCTCGCGCTGCACATCCTCGCGGAATCGTCGCGTGCCGACACCAAGGTCACGGGTCAGAATGGGTACACCCTCGTCGAGGATGTTCAGGTTCGTCTGTTCGTTGCCGATGTTGAGCAGCGCCACCGTCCCGTGCATCGCATCGGGGTGATTCGCTTCGAACGCGTTGTGCAGGGCGAAGGCATCGACATCGATCACCGAGGGCGGGAAGCCCGCTTCCTCGAGGAGATGTCGCTTCGCTTCCACCAGATCACGCTTCGCCGCCACCAGCAGTACGCTCATATCGATTCCGTCGCCGTCCGGATCGAGGACCTGAAAGTCGAGTTCGACAGAGTCCATGTCGAACGGCACGTGCTGCTCGGCCTCCCACCGCATCAACTCACGGGCCTGTGCTTCCTTGACGCGCGCGATCGAGATCTTCTTGACGATCACATCGCGTCCGCCCACGGCTGTCACGAGGCTCTTCGTCGTCACGCCGGTCGCATCAAGCGTCTGGCGGATCGCATCAGCCACCAGGCCGTGATCCATCACTTCGCCTTCGACAATGGCGGTGTCGTACAGCGGCGTGATGACCACCTTGACGAGTTCCGGCGAGGGTCCGCTGTGATCGATGACCACGGCTTTCACAAGACCAGAGCCGACATCGAGTCCGATGGTGATTTTCTTTCGGCCGAGGAGCGCCATGGCTGTTGGGGTTGTTCTGGTGGTTGACACGCTGCCATTCGGCACTGAGCGCACCGAGGAGACAGACTGACCGGCCTACACCCGGGAGGTCTCTCTTCAAACGACGCTCCTCTCACGAGGTAACGCCGCCAAAGGAGAGACGGCCGGTTCACGTGCCCGGACCGTGACAGTGTCGGCCCAGGCGACCGCTGTCCGCAATCGGCCGTTTTGACTGGTTGCTGGTCAATTCAGCGGGGAATACCAGAGCGAGAACGGCATCGCGCGTGGTATGGCAATGGACGCGAGGGCCATTTGAACGGCACAGCGATCGTATTGCACCCGGGTCTGAGCCCCGAGCTGCAGGTCGCGATGTCCGAGGGCGGCGACGAGGAGTGCCCCGCGAACGCGTAGTGCTCCGCCACGCGCGTCGAGTCGTCCGCGCACCACCAGGACGCCCTCGACATCCAGACGTCCCGTGATGACGAGGTCGCCGCTCACGGCAAGCAGTCCGCGCCATTGCGACGGTGATTGCAAAACAACCGTCGCGCCATCGAGTAACAGGGTGTGCCAGCCTGGTAACGTCGCCAACGTTTGTGGGATCGAATCTGCGGCGCGAACGGGGCTGCGAGCGATCACGGAGATCCAGGCCTGATCGAATGCGACGCGCACCGTCGCGGTATCGGCGAGTCTCAGCGAGGACGACGGGGCCGTCCAGATCCCCGCCGGTGTATCGACAAGCGCGGCCGACGCGATCGGCACCAGCGAGAGGGTGTCCCGCAGGGCACCGCACGCGTCGGTGGCATCGGCACGATCGCGTCCATCGATCGTGGTGGGATCCTTCCCATGGACCGTACCAATCGCGGTCAGCGCGCCGACGATCGGCAGGGGCGGTGGCTCGAGGAACAGCGCGCGCGTGACGTGGCGGCGGACGAGCCCCGGGGTCCCGAGCGGGCCGAGGATGACGTCGGCCGTCAACCACGCGACCAGTGGCTGGGTACGCGTGAGCCGCACCCAAACGCTGTCGCCGACGGCCGTGGTTACGCGCGTGGCGATCGTCGTGCCTAGCGACATGGCCGCCAGGGTCTCCGCCGGCCACGCATCAAGCCGTAGGGCAAGCCCTTCGTCGGCGGCGAATTGCGCGCGTACGCCGTTGGCGGCCAGTCGAGTGGCCCGGTAGCCGCGCCAGATCTTGCTGATGGCCGCCAACGCGAGCACAGCAACGAGGGCCGTCACCACGACGACGAACGGGAGGACGACGCCGGCACGCCGACGCCGCTCAGGGAGCACGCTGCGCACTTTCTGCTCGGAGTACAATATCGAGGGCGGCGGTATCTCGACGCGTCGGCAGGTGCCCGTGTGGCGCGCGATCGGCCCGCAGCTCAAGGCGCACGGCGGCGGCGTCCGCCGGTCGGCGAGTGACGGCGCCCGCGGCGTCGAGGACGCGCACGCTCAAGCCTCCCTGCGCGGGCGACAGCAACGGACCGGCAACCGGCTGCACAACGTCCCACACCCCAGCGGTGCGCATGCGCTTTCCCAGATACCACGACGAGCCGCTGCGGTATAGTGACAGTCGGGTGCGTCGATGAGCCGCGACCGCTGCGCCCACGACGAGGGCGGACGGGCTCACGTCGGCCAAGGTCAGGCGGACCGTGCGTCGATCCGCCCACCCGACCATCCACGGCGAGGCGGTGCAGGCCGACGCCCAACTGATGTCGCGGACCGTGGTCCGGAGTTCGACGAGGGACGTCGGACTGTCACCGTCGGTGCGCCACAGCGTCAGCGCATCGCCGATCTGGAGGCCGCTCGCCCACGACACGCCGCGTGCGTCAGCGGGATCCGCTGACACCACGTCGATGCGTTCCGTCGGACCGCGGGGCGCGGCGCAGACCACGCCCGCGCCAAGGAGGGCGTCGAATTCAACGGCAGTGTCCGTGACCGTGTGCAGATCACGCGCGCGCAACGGCCGCAGTTCGGCCTCAAGGGTGGCGTGAGCGTGCCGAAGCTCGCGGGTGCTCCCCTGTGAGACGGCCGCCCGTCGCACGAGCCTCCAGGCGCCGAGGAGGGTGGCGGTGGCGGCCACCGCCAGCAGCGACGCCATCGGCAGCACGATCAACAGCTCGATCAGCGTGCCGCCGCGCCGCGCGGGGCGGAGGCGGTTCATCGGCATCGCCCCGCACTGCTCACGTGTAACTCGCGCGTGGCAACGGTGGCCATCGCCGAGCCTGTCCACCGGACATCCGCCCGACCGCGGTGCAGCGTGCCGACGCCGCTGAGCGCCTCATCAACCCGCAGTCGCGTGGTGGGCCATCGGGTCGCCACGACACTCGCTTGAGCGGTATCGCACGGCGCGAGCAGCGCACGACCAGCCACGTTTCCCTGTTCGCGTTGGGCGCGGGCGATCTGCAACGCATCGTCACCCAGCGTCGCCATAGACGCCGAGGTGACGACAAGCATCAAGCTGGCGATCGCCACCAGAACGAGGGCCATGAGGCACTCGACGAGCAGCTGTCCGCGGCGCGCCCGCCGGCTCTGGCGAGCGGCACGCGAACGAGCGGCACGCGAACGAGCGGCACGCGAACGAGCGGCACGCGAACGAGCGGCACGCGAACGAGCGGCACGCGAACGAGCGGCACGCGAACGAGGGCGCGGGAATGAGGGGAGCGACATGGCCGCACGATACGGTGACGGCGGCCCTGCTCCGTCATCCGAATCGTGCGCGTGGGATCATGACGCGGCGGGACGCTCGTCCGACGTCACCGCGGGCAGTCCGCCGGCCCCGGAGTGCAGCGGCAGCAGGATCACGAATGCCGCCCCCCCTTCGCGTGCGCGCTGCACCCAAATCGTGCCGCCCATATTCTCGATCGTGCTGGCCACGATCGCGAGTCCGAGTCCGGTACCCTTGCCTGGCTGCTTGGTCGAAAAAAACGGCTCAAAAATGCGCTCTTCGTCCTCGGGTGCCACACCCGTCCCCGAATCGGCCATGACGATCTGCAGGAACCTTTCGGGCGATTCCGGGCGTGCGAGCCAGGCCAGCGCGCGCTTACTGGGCCGATGTGTCAACCGCAGTGGCATGGGATCGGTGCGGCGCTTGTCGATCGAGTCCGCGAACGATTCGGCGTGGTTGATGCGGCTGCTGATGACGACGTCGCCCTCACGATCCATGGCGTCGACCGCGTTCAGCAAGAGGTTCACGAACACCTGATCAAGATCGTGCCGTTCCGCGAAGACGACGCCGTCGGGTGCCTCGAGTCCACGCGTGATCCGGAATCGGCGAACGATGCCCTGATCATCAAGCAGCCGCACCACCTCTTCGATCACCTCGTCAACGACGATCGGTTTGGGGGTCAGTCGTCGCGGCCGCGCGTAATCCAGCAGGCCGCGCATGATGCGATCGATACGGGCGATCTCGCGTTCGAGCGCGTCAATCGGCTCCGTGGTGCCTGGGACATCGGTGGTGCGCATGCGTAGGACATGTGCGTAGTTCGCGATGGCCGATACCGGATTGCCGATCTCGTGCGAGATGCCGGCCGCGATGCGCCCCATGGTGGCCAGCTTCTCGATGCGCATGCGCGACTGCGTCGCGGCGAGCATCTGCTCGGTCATCCGATTAATGCTGGTGGCCAGCTGCGCGAATTCGTACGTCTGCCCCACCGGTACGCGGCGGCTGTTGTCGCCCGCGGCGATCGCCTCGGCCGCTTCGACGCACTGCGCCAACGGGAGCTCGATCAGGATCACGACTTGCCGTCGCAAGACGCTCACCCACACCACCGAGACCAGAGTGACCAGCAGCGCGACCAGCGGCCACCGCAGGTAGGGCGGTAGGTATTCAGTGACCCACATCGTCAGGATGATCGCTGCCAGCGCGCTGCCGCTGGCGATAACGAGCACCTGCTTGAGTCGTTGATGAATGCGGGGAGTCGGAATGGCGAGCACCACAGGAGGATGCGCGACCGGGGCTCCGGTGGCAACTGGGGCGGAGGAGAAGAGTGACCGATCAGGGTGGGGCCGGGATGACCAAGAGGGACCGAGCGATTGCTCGGCCCCTCTTGCGATGCCTCCGGGAGCCGGTGCGGGAGCCGGCGAGACAACCGGGGTGGCATCGATGTTCCCTCGACGACGCGACCACGCGCGCCGCCGCCGGAATCATGTCGACGTTACTTGCAGGTGGCGCCGCCCGGCTGGCCTTCGGCGAGGCCGGCCGGCGTGTCCGAACCCGTGCCGATCGAGCAGGTCGCGCCATCGGCATTCGCATGCGTCGCCGTGCCCGCCCAACCCGTCGCGGACCCCACAAATGTCAGCGTCACACCCGACGAACCCGTCGGCGCGGCGTAGCCGGCGTAGGTGTTGTTGTCCGAGAAGAACGCTTCGGCCGACGACACCATGTTCTTCAGGTCCGACTTCATGGCCGTCACGTACGCCTTGCGCTTCGTGTCGGCAAACTTCGGGATCGCGATCGCGGCGAGGATGCCGATGATCACGACGACGATCAGGAGTTCAATGAGGGTGAACCCCTTGCGAGTGCGCTGCATAGTCCGTCTCCATTTTAGTGGCCGACCGGGCATCAATGCCCGCTTCGTTACCGTCAGGTAAAGCAACCGGCGTACCACGCCGCGTGCTTTCTGCAAGTCGTTGGCACCAATAGCGTTCCATACGCGCGCGCCCGTGCGTGCACCTGGTCGCGCCTTCATTTCGCCAGTTCCTTGCAATGTGCAAGGTGGTGCCCTCGCCAGGGCGCCCCCCGCTTGTCCCACAGCAAGGCGGCAACGGCAAAGGGGCCGAGCACGTGCTCGACCCCTTCCCCCCCGTTAGACGGTCCTACGCGCGGCGGAGCAGTGCCCCGCCCTCGTGAGGATTTACTTGCAGGTGGCGCCGCCCGGCTGGCCTTCCGCGAGGCCGGCCGGCGTGTCCGAGCCCGTGCCGATCGAGCAGGTCGCGCCATCGGCGTTCGCATGCGTCGCCGTGCCCGCCCAACCCGTCGCCGACCCCACGAACGTTAGCGTCACGCCCGACGAACCCGTCGGCGCGGGGAAGCCGGCGTACGTGTTGTTGTCCGAGAAGAACGCTTCGGCTGACGACACCATGTTCTTCAGGTCCGACTTCATGGCTGTCACGTACGCCTTGCGCTTGGTCTCCGCAAACTTCGGGATCGCGATCGCGGCGAGGATGCCGATGATCACGACGACGATCAGGAGTTCAATGAGGGTGAAGCCCTTGCGAGTGCGCTGCATAATGTGTTCTCCAGTGGGGGTCAATCGACGCTGGTCACCCGTGGTGATGCCCGGCGAGACATGGCGATGGTAGGCAACTGCCTTGCCACGTTGCCAGAAACACGCTAACCCATTATTTTTCAGATACTTGCATCATTTCAACGCCGGCCTACCCGGAGCATTGCCCATGGCCTTTCGCACGCTTCGTTGCATCGTGCAAGAGTCAACCCGTGGGACGCCGTGGGACACCATTCCGGTGGCGTAATACTCGTGCCCCACGGGTGACACCGAGGCCTCCGGCCACGAACGCGAACGTGGCACGTGCAACCGCACGTGCCACGCATCGGCTCATAGAGCACCGGCGACCTCGCTACTGACAGAAGGGCTCACTCGGCGCATCCGCGGCCAACGACGTCCCCGCCGCGATCGTGCATTCAATCCCCGGCACGCCTACGTGCGTCGCCGTGGCAGACCATCCGGATGGCGTCCCGGTGAAGATCAGCGTCACGCCATCCGAGCCCTGCGGCGCCACCACGTCCTCATACGAATTGTCCGAGGTGTAGCGCGATTCGGCGACCGTGGCCAATCCTCGCAGATCTGACTTCATCGCGGTGACGTACGCCCGGCGTTTCGCCCCCCCGAATTTTGCCATGGCGATCGACGCCAAAATCCCGATGATGACCACGACCACCAACACTTCGATGATCGTGAAACCGGTGCGACGTCGCAGAAGGGGGGACACCAGCAGAAGGGGGGACAGCATCAGTCGTCTCCGTAGCGGGCCAGCTTGCGATACAACGTGGACGGATCGATGCCGAGCAGATCGGCCGCCCGACTCTTGTTTCCACCTTCGTTCTGCAGCACCCATTGGATGTACGCGCGCTCGATGGCTTCGAGCGTGGGCGAGACCGGTGCACGCTCTCTGACGAGCGGCTCGGCCCGACGGGCCGTTACGCGCTCCGGGAGCGCATCGGGTTCGATCACGGCACCGGTCGACAGGATGACCGCGCGCTCGAGCGCGTTCTCGAGTTCACGCACATTGCCTGGCCAGGCATACGCCATCAGCGCGTCGAGCGTGTCCTCACGCAGCGTCTTCACGCCTTCGTGCCGAAGCGTCGCGCTGCGCGCGAGAAACGACTCGACCAGCAACGGAATGTCATCCCGACGCTGGCGCAGCGGCGGCAGATGCACGGCGATCACGTTGAGCCGATAGAACAAGTCGGGGCGGAAGCTGCCGCGCTTGATCTCTTCTTCCAGGTCGCGATTGGTGGCAGCCAACACGCGCGTGTTGACCGGCACCGCCTCCGTGGCACCGACAGGAATCACCTCTCGCTGCTGCAACACCCGCAGCAATTTGACCTGAATCGACGCCGTCGTCTCGCCGATCTCGTCAAGAAAGAACGTCCCCTGATTGGCCGCGGTGAAGAGACCGGCCTTGTCTTTCACGGCACCGGTGAACGAGCCCTTGATGTGACCGAAGAGTTCACTCTCCAGCAGGGACTCGGGGAGGGCACCGCAGTTGATCGAGAGAAAGCTGTTGTCCGATCGCGTGCTCAACTCGTGGATGTATCGCGCAATCACTTCCTTACCCGTGCCTGACTCGCCGGTGAGCAACACCGTGGAATCCGTCGGGGCGACCGTCTCGGCGAGACGCAGGACATCGAGCCACGGCTTGCTGCGCCCGATCGGACGACCATTTGTCGTGCGGTCGCGCCGCTTGATCTCCTGCTTCAGCGTGGTGTTCTCGGCGCGCAGGTGGCGATGCTCGGCGGCACGACGGAGGATGGCGAGCAGCTCGTCGTTACGAAACGGCTTTTGGATGTAGTAGAACGCGCCCTCGTTGACCGCCTGCATGGCAGACTGCAACGTGGCCTGGGCCGTCATCAGGATCACCGGCACATCGGGATCGACTTGACGGGAGGTGCTCAAGACCTGGACGCCGCTCACATCGGGCATCCGCACGTCGGTCAGTACGATATCCGGTCGCAGTTCGGGGATGCGTTCCACGCCGGCCCGGCCACCGTGCGCCGTGAACGGGATGAACCCCTCGTTCTTGAGCAGAATGCGTAGCGACTCGAGAATGCCCGTTTCGTCGTCCACGATGAGCACGCGCGGGGCGTCACCGGCGAGCGCAGGAAGGGTCACGGGGCAACTCCAGAAAGGCGAGGGAGCAACGCATCGGCCGAATCGTCCGGATGCGGCTCGACGGGGACAGCATTGTACACGGGCGTTTCACCGCGACGAGACGAATCATGGTCGCTGGCGGTTGGCAGCAGCATGGTGAAGCGCGTCCCACGGGGCAGCGAATCCACCAGCACGACCCCGCGATGCGCCTCGACCGCACGATGCACCACCGGGAGTCCGAGGCCGGTCCCGCCAGCCTTGCCGGTCACGAACGGTTCGAACAGGCGATCCTTCAGCTCCGGTGGGACACCGGGGCCGTCATCGGTCACACTCACCGTCAACAGCTCTCCGGTGAGCATCGCCGACGCGGCACCGTGCTCGCCGGTCGGGCGATAGCGGTCGACCTCGATAAACACGTGCCCCTCGGGTCCGACGGCCTGTACGGCATTGAGGACCAGGTTGAACACCGCGCGATGCAGCAAATCTTCGTCGCCTTCCACCGATGGCAACCCGGGCGCCACGCGCACCTGAACCTGCACGCCGTCGCGCCGATCAGGATGCGACGCGGCGATTGTCGAGGCCGCATTCACGATCGCGCCCAAATCGACACGACTCACGCGCGTCACGCGCGCCCGGGCGAAATCGAGGAAGTCCGCGAGTAATCGGGTGAGTCGATCGGCCTCACGCACCACGAGATCGTGCAAGATGCGCTCGTCGTCATCGTCGGCCGTTGGCTCCAACGACCGCCCCCGCCGGCGCGCCAGTTGCTCGGTGGCGCTGCGAATCGACGCCAGCGGATTCCGGATTTCGTGCGCGAGGGATGCGCTGAGCTCCGCCACCGCTTGCAGTCGTTCGGCGCGGATGTGCAAGGCCTGAATGCGCTTGCTGTCCGAAATGTCCTGAAAGATCGCGGTCGCCGTCACGCCCCCGTCCTTCCGTGTGCCATTGGCCACCGTGGTCGTGACACCGATCTCGACCATCTCGCCGCCCCGGTGTATCACGCCTTCGGCACGCGTGGTCCGAACGCCCTCGCGCGACGACCGCTCGAGGAGCGTGGCGAGCTGCGGGGAGACACCGAGCAGCGTGTCCAGCACCGGCAGCCCAAGGAGCAACCGCAGCTCGAGCCCGAGGAGATCGGACGCCGCGGGATTCGCGTACAGGAGTCGCCCCTGCGCGTCAACGGTCATGATGCCGGACCGAATCGTGCGGAGAATGTCAGCCGCTTCGTGCCGGACCTTCACGAGCTGCTCGGCGAGGGCCTCACGACCCATACCGGCCTGACGGAGACGTGACGACACGTAGCCGGAACCAAGTGCGACCACCACGAAGACCGCGATTTGTATGGTGATGCCGACGTAGGGCGTTCCCGGCCTCAGCAGGAGGACATCGGCCGAGTACAGCAGGCAGGCGCCTCCCGCCACGGCCAGCCCGCCGCGGAACGGCAGCAGCAACGCCGCGCTGGCGATGACGAGGATATACAGGGCGGCGAACTGAGAGCTCCAGCCACCGGTGATGTGCACGACGGCCGTGACCAGCGCCAAGTCGATCGCGCACTGGATGGCATAGAAGCCCAGCCCCAGCGTACGCCGTTCGACTTCGCCGTAGAGCGCCGAACCGATCGTCGCCAGCGTCGCGCCCGCGAAGGCCAGCGTCGCGATCAGCGTGTCGCTCGGTGCCGCCTCACTCCACACGAACACGGCCGCCACCAGAATCGCACACGAGAGCACGACGCGGCCAAGCCAGACCCAGCGCAGCACGCGGCGCGGGTCGAGCATCTCCTGAATCGGTTCCTGTGGGATCGCTGGGGTATATCGCATGACCGCGGGAAGACTTGCAGAATGCCGGAGAAACGGACGGCTCGGTAGTCTTGCAGATTGCACTACCCTGACGAATCACGCGCATGTCCGTTTCCTTACAGTATGCTTGCTGACCCTTCTTTGCCCGTTGTCCAGGAAATCACTTTCGGGGCCGCTTCGGGACGATTGCTCGTCGTGCTCTTGCTTGTCCTGCTCAACGCCTTCTTTGTCGCCGCCGAGTTCGCGCTGGTGGCGGTCCGGCGGAGCCGCATCGACCAGATGGCTGCCGAGGGCGACGGCAGCGCCAAAGTGGTGCAGCGTGCCCTCAGTCAGCTGGACCGCTACATCTCGGGCACCCAACTCGGCATCACCCTGGCCTCGCTCGCCCTCGGCTGGATTGGCGAACCAGCGATCGCCGTGCTGGTGGACCGCGCGCTGCACGTGGTGGGCGTCGAGCCAGCCGCCGGTGCGATACACACCGGCGCCGGGATCGCCGTCGCGTTCCTGGTCATCACGTTTCTTCACATCGTGCTGGGCGAGCTCGCCCCCAAGTCGATCGCCTTGGCGCGCCCGGAAACCGTGAGCCGCTGGGTGGTCCGCCCGCTGATCCTCTTCTCCCGGGTGATGTCACCCTTCATTGGCATGCTCAACGGCACCGCCAACCGGTTACTGAAGCTGCTGGGAGTGGAGCCCGTGTCCGAAGGGGGCCATGTGCACAGCCCGGAGGAATTGCGACTGCTCGTGATGCAGGCTCGTGCGCACGGCACGCTCGACGAATCCGACTCAGCCATGCTGGCTGGGGTGTTCGACTTCCATAATAAGAAGGCGCTGGACGTGATGCGCCCACGGACCGACATGATTGCCATCGCCGAAGATGTCGAGCTCGACGAACTGATCGCGACGCTGCGGCGCGAACGCTACTCGCGCTATCCGGTCTACCGCGACACACCGGACGATATCGTGGGCGTGTTTCTCGCGAAGGACTTCTGGCTCGATGAACATCCGGACACGTTCTCATTACGCGATCATCTTCGCGAACCGCTGTTTGTGCCCGCGACACGCGCGGCCGAACGCGTGCTGGATGATCTCCGGCGCACGCGCGCGCACCTTGCGGTGGTGCTCGACGAGTATGGTGGCACGGCCGGTATCGTGACGATGGAAGATTTGGTCGAGGAAGTCGTGGGCGATATCGCGGACGAGTATGATCCGCTGTCGCGCGATGCCCTGCTCTTCGACGGCGTGCTGGAACTTGCCGGCTCGATGTCACTCGTCGACGTACGGTCGGACCACAAACTGCCGATCCCTGAGGGCGACTGGTCCACGCTTGGCGGGTATGCGTTCGCGATGCTCGGGCGTCTGCCCAAGGTCGGCGACCGCGTGACGTATCCGGGCGGCGAGCTCGAGATCGTCGCGATGGACGGCCGCCGGGTCGCGGCTCTCCGCGTGCACCTGCGCACCGAAGGGAGCGCCACGTGATCTCGGGGGCGATGCGGCGCTCGCCATGCCGCGCGCGGGGAGGGGGCTGACATGACGGCACCGTCGCAGGAGGACGTGGATGTGGTGCCCGGCGTCCGTATTCCGGCGTCCGAACTTGAGATCACTGCGATTTCCGGGAGCGGGCCCGGTGGGCAGCATGTGAACCGCAGCGCCACACGGATCGCGTTGCAGTGGAACGTGCGTCACACGCGCGCCTTGGGCGACGCACAGCGCGCCTTGGTCGTGGCGCGCCTCGCCTCGCGTCTGGACAGCGACGGCGCGCTGCGTATTGTGGCCGGCGAATACCGCAGTCAGCAGCAGAACCGGCGTACCGCCATCGAGCGACTGGTGCAACTTCTGTCACGGGCTTTGGTCGTGCAGAAACCGCGCAGGGCCACACGGCCGACGCGGGGCTCCGTCGAACGGCGGTTGACCGAGAAGCGTCAGCGCAGCGAAACCAAGCGGCGCCGACGACCCGACGACGACTGAGCGGCTCCGACCGTGAGAACGTGTCACGGCACAGACATGGACGGCCATGTCGCCCAGTCTTAACGGCCGTCCCGCTTGAATCCCGATCAGCGCTTTCGTATTTGTTCGTACATATGACGGCAGCGCCTCGTCCCCACCGGCTGTTTCGCATTGCCCTGGCCTGTGTGGCTGCGGTATGCGTGTTGCTCGCCGGTGCATCGATGGCCGATCGGCTGCTCCCGTCGTTGCCGCCGTCCGTGCACGCTACGGGCTCCAGCCGGGTTCTGCGCGAAGCTACGGCCCGCGCGCTCGCGGTGCACCACGGTGCCCCGATCAATCACGCGTCGACGCGACCGGCCACGACCAAGCACCCGGCTTGGCAGCGTAGCGGCGGCCGTCGCCCCCATCGCACGGCGTCCTCGCAGATTTCAACTTTTGAGCGGACGCCGGGTACGGTCGGTGGCCCCGCCGGTTACGAACGCCGCGGCCTCTCGGCCACGTCGCGTCTTGCGGTCTTCCAGGGCGATCGACGCCTGGACTACGCGCCAACTCGAGCTCCACCGACCCATCGCTGATCGGTCGCGGTATGGGTTTCACGAGTGCGGGCACTCAGGTCCGCCTCTCATCGCGTTCGCCCGCCTCGCCCCACGCGACGCGGGGACGAGCGTGCTCATCGCTCTCTCGATGGCGTTATGTCGGCTCAGGCCACCCGTGTCAATCAACTCGTCACCGCGGCGCTTGGACTCGACGTCGAGCAGGCGCGCTGGCGCGCGCTCACGCGTCAGATCGCGCCCACCGACCCGCTACCGAACCGCCTGCGCTCGATCGGCGGCGCGATCGATGTCGGCTATCTCGATCGGCAAATCTCCGGCGATACGCTCAAGCTGGCGATCGCCGAGCGTACCGTCCCCATCGTCTTGCTTGACCTACGCAACGACGATGCCATCGTCTTGTGCCGCAATTCGGACGATCGCGTGCACGCGGTGCTGGTGCCGCGGGATGGGAGCGAATCCGCCATCGAGGGCCAGGGTGACGCGCTCGCCGATGCGCTGATGGCCCGTCTTGGTTCGGGGAACGTGTTGTCGGCGCTGGCGCCAATGGCACTGCGGCCGGCCAACAGTGCCCTCTCAAGCGACTACCCACATAGCCCGGTCGGCCATGCGGGTCACACCGACGAACAGGAACACACGACCGCGCTCGACCGCACCCTTGCGCTCTTCGCCCGGGAGCGTCGGGAGATCCTCACCGTCTTCTTCTACGCGACGCTGTCCGGTGGCCTGAGTCTGATTCTCCCGTTGGCCGTGGGCGGCATCGTGCAGATCGTACAGGGCAGGCTCTACCTGCAGCCTGTGATCGTGCTGATCTCCTTCGTCGTGCTCGGCACCATCGTGGCCGGCGTGCTGCAGGTCGGCATTTTGAAGGTGGTGGAGCGTATTCAGCAGCGGGTATTCGCCCGCATGGCGCTCGAGTTCGCGTTTCGCATCCCACGGCTGCGCTACGCGGCGTCGCTGGAGTCGAATCTCCCCGAGCAGATGAACCGTCTGTTCGAGGCGATCGCGATTCAGAAGGGCGTACAAAAGTTGCTGCTCGATGTGCCGACCGCACTGCTCACGATCGTGTTCAGCCTGCTCCTGCTCACGTTGTACAGTCCGTGGTTCTCCGTCTTCGCGATCGGGGTCACCGCCGCCTTGTGGTTCATTATCCGATGGACGGGGCCGGAAGGGCTCGAAACATCGATTGTGGAGTCGAAGTACAAGTACAAGGCGGTGCACTGGCTCGGGGAAATCGCGCGCGCCTTTCATGCCTTCAAGTACGCCGGCGACTCCACGCTCCCCGTGGAGCGGATGGACGATGTGGTCACCGGCTATCTCAAGTACCGGCGCAAGCACTTCGCTGTCCTCGTGAAGCAGACGATCGCCCTGATCGGTTTCAAGACATTCATCACCGCCGCCGTGTTGATCATCGGTGCGACGCTGGTGCAGAGCAATCGGCTGCTGCTGGGACAGTTCGTCGCGGCCGAAGTGGTCATCGTGACGGTGCTGGCCGGCGTCGAAAAACTGATTACCAGTCTGGCCACGGTGTACGATGTGCTCACCAGCGTGGACAAGTCGGGCCACGTGGCGGACCTGCCGCTCGAAGCCCGCGGCGGCCTCGCGCCGATTCATACGCCCGGCGTTGGCGTAGCGATCGCCACCAAGGACTTGCGGTATCGCTATCCCTCCGCGCGTTCCGCCTCGGTGGATGGCGTGACCGTGCAGATCGCGCCCGGCGAACGGGTGGCCATCATGGGCTCCGACGGATCCGGCCAGTCCACACTGCTCAAGCTGCTCGGTGGCATCATCGACGACTACGACGGCACGATCCGATTCGACGGCATCACGCTGCGGGACCTCGATCGGCCGGCGCTCCGCGCACGGATCGGGCAGATGCTCTCCTGGACGGACCTGTTCGACGGCACGATCGAGGAGAATGTCAGCGTGGGCCGCGCGCACATCACGCCGCGCGATGTCCGTGAAGCCCTCGATGACCTCGCCCTCACCGACGAAATCCAGCAGTTGCCGCAAGGCATTCAAACCGAGATCACGAACGGCGGACGCACTCTTCCCACGTACCTCGCGAGCAAGCTGCTCGTGGCGCAGGGTATGGTGGGCCGTCCTCGCCTGATCGTGCTCGACGACTTTTTTCAGAATCTCGACGCGGCGTCGCGGACGCTCATCATCAAGGTGCTCACCGACCGTAAGCGGCCGTGGACCGTCATCACGGTGTCGCACGATCCCCAGCTGCTCGCCGCGTTCGATCGTGTGCTCATCGTCGATCAGGGACGGCTCGTGCGCGAGGGCCCGTTCAGCGTGCTGCGTGAAGACCCGATGTGCCGCAACCTCTTGCACGAGACGCCAGTGACCACGGGAGCCTGAACACCATGGCCTTGTCCGATCTCGATATCGAACGCGAGCTCAAGCACCTGCCGTTGGAAACGACGGCGTTGCTGGGCGAAGCGAACACCAGCCGCATCGTGTCCCGGTGGCTGCTGGGCATTCTGATCACGCTGTTCCTGGTGCTGTTTCTACCGTGGCAGCAGAGCGTCCGCGGCGAAGGGAGCGTCACGGCCCTCGATCCCTCCGACCGTCCGCAGGAACTGCCCACGCGCATCGATGGCCGCATCGAGCGGTGGTACGTACAGGAAGGGCAGTACGTCCAAAAGGGCGACAGCATCGTCCGCATCTCGGAGATCAAGGAGGAATATCTCAATCCCAACGTGCTGCCGCTCACGTCGCAGCAGCAGGCGGCGAAAGAATCCGCGATCGGCGAGAAACAGAACAAGGCGGCCGCCCTCAGCATGCTAATTTCGCAGCTTGAAGCGCAACGTGATTTCAAGCTGCAGCAGACCGCGAACAAGATCGAGCAGTACCGCGCCGAAGTCCGTCAGGCCGTCCTCGAGGACTCGGTGGCGCGGGATCAACTGCGCCGCCGTGAGCGGCTCTTCCGCGACACGCTCGGCCTCGTGTCGGTGAACGAGTTGCAGGCGTTTCAGATCCGCGTGCAGTCGGCGTCGGCCAAACTGGTGGAGAAGCAGCAGATGCTGCTCAGCACGCAGACCGATCTCTCGAGCATTCCCGCCGAATACGGGGAGAAGATTTCGAAGGCCCGTTCCGACCGCGCATCAACGCTGGCCGAGGTCAGCGAAGGCCGGTCGGAGGTGGCGAAGCTCAAGGATAAGGTCGGTTCGCTCACCATCCGCAACGGGTTCTACCTCATCGAAGCGCCGCAGGATGGCTACGTGGTGCGCGCCACGAAGGCCGGCCAGGGCGAGATCGTGAAAGCCGGTGAGCCCATCGTCACGATTCAGCCGGCACGGCCAAGCAAGGCGGTCGAGCTGTTCGTGAAACCCATGGACATCGCGTTGCTGAAGCCGGGGCGGCATGTGCGCATCTTCTTCGACGGCTGGCCCGCCCTGCAGATCTCGGGATGGCCACAGGTGGCGTCGGGCACCTTCGGGGCCCAGGTCGCCGTCATCGACCAGTTCCCGAACCGCGCGGGGCAGTTCCGCGTGTTGCTGGTCCCCGACACCACACGCGATGCACCGTGGCCAGCGCAGCTGCGCCTCGGCACTGGCGTGCAGGGATGGGCGATGCTCGACAACGTGACGGTTGGCTGGGAAATCTGGCGTCAGCTCAACGGCTTCCCGCTCTCGATCAATCCCAACGAAGCCCTGCCGGCCGACGCCGTGGCGGGTGAGAAGAGCGCGGGCAAGAGCGACGCCAAGGGCGGAGGCAAAAAATGAGCGTCGCCACAGGTGCGTCGCTCGCGGTGCTGATCAGCGCCGCACTCGCCTGCTCGGCGTCGGCGCAGTCGAAACCCGTCAAACTCGATACGCTCGGCACGCCGTTCACCTTTCCCGCCTTTGTGGACGGAATTCTCGCCCATCATCCGGTGGCCACCCAGGCGCGACTCGTGGCCGATCAAGCGCGGTCCGATCTGCGCACGGCGTGGGGGGCCTTCGACCCCACAGTGACCGCCACGTGGGATCAGAAGAAGTTCGGCGGCACGCAGTATTTCAACTACTTCGACGCGGAACTCAAGATTCCGTTGCCGATCGGGGCGGATGTCACGATTGCGTTCGACCGCACCATGGGCCGGTACTTCAATCCGGACCGGCGGACGCCCTCAAACGGTACGGTCGAAGCGGGTATTTCCATCCCGTTGGGCCAGCGCATTCTCACCGATGAGCGCCGCAATGCGCTGCAGCAAGCGCGTGCGGCGCGGGACGCCGGCGAGGCCGATCGCACCGCCATTGTCAATAAGCTGCTGTTTTCGGCGGCGAAGGACTACGGCGTGTGGTATGAAAGCTGGCGGCGCCGGGTGATCGCGCAGGAAGGTGAGGCGTTGGCCGAGTTTCGGTTGCAGGCCGTGCGACGGCGTGCCGCGAACGGTGAAAGCGCCCCCATCGACACCATCGAAGCGCTGCTGGAGCTGCAGCGTCGCGAGGTTACCCGCTTCGAAGCGGAGGCGTCGTTCTATTTCGCATCACTCGACGTCACGGCGTACCTGTGGGATGACGCCGGGCGGCCGGCACCGTTGCCCGCCGACGCGATGCCCGTACTCCTCGGCATCGAACAGGTGGGCATCGACTCGACGCGCCTCGAGGCGCTCCTCGACCTCGCCACCCGCCGCAACCCCGACCTCCTGAAAGTGCAGGCCCGGATCAAGCAAGCCGAGGCGCAGCGACTCTTCAGCAAACAGGCACTCCTGCCGCTGGCCGAAGCCAAACTGGCCGGGCTCGGCGAGAGCGATAGCGAGCAATCCTTTTTCGATGGCGAGCGGCTGGACAACAACTACAAGGCCGGCCTCAGCATCAAGTCGCCCCTCCTTTTTCTCAGGGAAACGGGTCGATTCGCGTCGGCCGGACAACGGCTTGAATTCCAACGGCTCGAGCGGGACCGCGTGCGGCGCGAGGTCGAATTCGACGCGCGGGCGGCCATCTTCGACCTGTTCAATCTGGAGCGGCTGCGGCAGCGACAGGTGGCCAACGTGCGGAACGCGAGGCTGTTGCGTGAAGCCGAGCAGGTGCGCTTCGACAACGGCGAGAGTACGCTGCTGATCCTGAATCTGCGCGAACGTCTGGTGCTCGATGAAGCGGTCAAGCTGGCGGCGGTCGAGGCAAAGGTGGCGGGCGCTCGTGCCGCGCTCGCAGTCGCCACGGGCGACCGGACGCTGCTGTTGAAGCAGAACTAGGTCGCGAGAGTTGGACACGGGCGGCAGCGGCGTTTGATTACGCGCATGCTTTCACTGTGCCAATATGCCTAACCGAAAAGAGTGGGACCTGCCGGACGACGCCGGCGATCCCGACGAGGCCGAGGAGGCGCTCGACGACGAGGAGTTTCCCATCGGCGACGGCGTCGCCGACCTCGTCGGGGAAGTGTACTGCCCGTATTGCGGCGAACCGGTGGAGATCACGCTTGATCCGGGCTCCGGAACGCATCAGCAGTACATCGAGGATTGTCAGGTCTGCTGTCGCCCGTGGCTCGTGTCCGTGAGTTATGACGACGACGGCACGGCCCACGTGCACGTGGACGCGAACGACGACCACGACGAGAACGATGGCTGACCGTTCACGCCCGACCGCCGCCGAGTGGCGTCACCTGTTGCCGGAGGCGCTCCGCCGGCCAGCGCAGGAGGGCGCGCGCGTGGTTGCGCTGCACTGGCTCGAACAGCTGTGTGAAGCGCGCGCCCGGTGGGAACCGGCGGCATTGACGACGGCCCACGAGTCCGGTGTGCCCACGATGGCGCCCGGCACCGCATTCGGTACCGACGCGGAGACCCTGCACCGCGCTCGGGTGGCGCTGCGACGGCTGCGCGCGGTGCTCCGCGAGCATGAGAGCGCCCTCGACGGCGCGGTGGACCGACACACGCAGCGTGCCCTGCGGGCTCTCGGCCAAGCGACGAACGCGGTGCGTGATGCCGACGTACAGCGCTCCTGGCTGGACGCTGAGATGGAGCAGCTCCCTACCGTGGCCCGCGCCGAAGCCATCCGCCTTCGGGCGATTCTCGACCGCCAGGCGTCCCGCTCATCGGCCGCGGTGACGCGCGCGTTCGAGAAACATCTCGATCCGATCGTGGACCGCCTGCTCGCTCGCCTGTCCACCTACATGCTGTTGCACCGCGTGGGGATACCGACCACGCCCACCCCGTTCGCGCGGCATCTCGCCACGCGGGTGGAGCGAGCGTCGGCGCGACTGCGGCGTGATCTCGAGCGTGTGACCAGCGCGGACTCGCGCGAGGCGATGCATCAGGTGCGCATCCGACTCAAGCGCCAGCGCGCGATGCTCGCGCCCTTCGCCAAGTCGCGTCCCGCACTTGGTGCGTGGTACGAACTCGCCACGCGCGGTCAGGATTTGCTGGGCGCGGTACGCGACGCAGATCTGTTGGCGGAACGTGCGCTCAAGGCCAAGCTGCCGGCGCTCCATCTCGCCTTGGGTGGCATCGCGCGAGCGCACTACGAGGCATTCACACTCGACTGGTGTGCCCGGATCGACGGTGTCATGCAGTCGCTTGACCTAGCCGTCCTCGAACTGCAGCGCGACAGCGCCCCCGTCACCGACGCCGGCGTGCCTCTCGAGATCGAACGCAAGTATCTCCTCACGCGCGTCCCCCCGGTGGCCGCCGCCGTTCCGCCCACACTGATCGAACAAGGCTGGCTGCCAGGCACCGCCCTGCGGGAGCGGTTACGTCGCTCCACTAATCCAGACGGCACCGTCGTGTGTTGGCGCAATGTGAAACTCGGGCCGGCGCAGGCCCGCGTCGAAATTGACGAAATCACGAGCCGCGAGCTGTTCGACGCGATGTGGCCCCTCACCGCCGCGGCGCGCGTGCGCAAGCAGCGACATGTCGTGCGCGATGCGGCCTACGCGTGGGAGATCGATGTGTTTCTCGACCGCGACCTCGTGCTTGCCGAAGTCGAACTCTCGGGGCTCGATGACAGGCCGGAGCTGCCCGAATGGCTCGTCCCCTACCTCGAGCGCGACGTCACGGGTGAGCCCGCCTATTTCAACTCGGTGCTGGCCCGTGCCGAGCGTCGGCACGGATCCAGACGGTGACGCCCGCCGTGTGGTGGACATGGTGAGGGCGCTCACCCGTCGCGCGCGCGACGAACCTAGGATTTCCCGTAACGAGCTCAGCTGATGACGACGACCGCCCGCGCATATCTCGTGAATCGCTTCCAGACCGATGCCGTCGTGCTGCGCGAGCGGGTGACGCTGATGGCGCGCGGCACGAAGGTCCCCGGTCCCGATGCCGCCACATCGCGCCGCATGGCCGACGCGTGCGATGAGGTCGTGGCTATGTTGTTGGCCGTCGCCGGCAGCGGTCACGCCGCGACCGAGCTCGAGGCCATCATGGCGCTGGTTCCGCTGCTCGAACATCGCGCCACCGAGCAGCAGTCAAATCCAGCCGTGCGCTCGGTGTACGTCGGGGCCGCCACCCGCATCCGTGAAGTGCGGTTGGCGGAAGCACAGTCCTCGCCTGCGGACGGTGTGCCCGCCGACGATCTCGAGGATGTCGATGATGTCGATGATGTCGATGACGACGATGTCGATGATGACGTGATCGTCTTCGACGAGGATGACGACCGCGCTGACGGCACGCCATAAGCGATGCGCGACGACGACGAACAGTCTCCGCCCGGCAAAGTCCGGCTCGATAAGTGGCTCTGGGCCGCGCGGTTCTTCAAGACGCGGGCACTGGCCGCCGACGCGATCGATGGCGGCAAGGTTGACGTGAACGGCGACCGGGCGAAGCGCGCGAAATTGGTGCAAGCGAGTGACGAGATTCGCCTGCGGCAGGGTCCGCTCGAGTGGCAACTTCGCGTGAAAGATGTCGCCGAGCGCCGGGGGTCCGCCGAGATCGCTCAGCGCTTGTACGAGGAAGTGGCCGATGGCAAGCGAAAACGCGAGGCCGCGCAGGAGCAACTCCGGCAGATGCCGACCGGGTTTGCGTTCGGCGACAGCAAGCCGGGCAAACGAGACCGACGGGCCATTCGTCGGCTGAAAGGCGATGGATGACCGTCGGACCGTTCGATGGAGGGACCACCTTCATGAATTGGCCTTCACCCTGTTTCGTGTACGAGAAAACTACATTAACGTGGTCAAACAACGGTCGGGGGATCACCTCGCCGACGATGGCGACATCCCTCCCCCTGGCTGGGGTACCCGCCGACATCCGCTCCCGTCACTGCTCTTCGCCGCATGGTTCCTTCTCAATCCGTCACGCACCTGCGGATTCTGGTCATCGAAGACGATCGACTCGTCGCTGATCTGATGCGTCAGGTTCTCGTGGACGATGGTTACGACGTCGATATCGCACCGATTGCCGAAGACGGACGCCGCCTTGCACTGTCGAACGCGTACGATGCAATCGTCCTCGACCTTGAGCTGCCCGACCGCAACGGACTCGCGGTGCTGCAGGATTTGCGTCGCGAGGGGAGCACCACGCCGATCGTGGTCGCCACGGCGCACGATACGACCGCCGATGTGGTGCGCGCGCTCGATGCGGGGGCTGATGACTATCTCCAGAAGCCGTTTCCCAACGAAGTACTCGCGGCCCGAGTGCGGGCGGCGATCCGCCGAGGCGGAGCCCGATCCATGGAGCGCGTGAACGCGGGCGATCTCACGCTCCATCGCGTCACACACGAAGTGTATTGCCACGGCAAGGAGGTCATCCTGACGGCGCGTCAGTATGCGTTGCTCGAATTCCTCGCGATGCGCGCCGGTGAAACGGTCACGCGACCGATGCTGCGGGAGCATGTGTGGCACTTGCACTTCGATCCCGGCTCGAACGTGGTCGACGTGCACGTAGCCCAACTGCGCAAGCGACTGCGCGAGTCGGGCAGTGTGGTCGACATTCGGACCGTGCGCGGCGAAGGTTACTCGCTCGACCTCGGCTGATCCGCCGGCGTCTCCGTCACACCGAGCGCCCGCGCGACGATCGCCTCGATCGATTCGCCGGGCGCTCGCTGCATGATCGGCACCGGTGGCCCGAGGGTGGCCGGTCGTGCGAGCACGAGCGCGCGCGCGACATCCGCATCGCGGCCGTCATCCCCCACGATGATGGCGGCCGGAGTGCCGTCCGCCAGCGCTTTGGCGAGTTCTGCCGGTCGGCTGGCGAGACGCACGAGGGCCCCCGCCGCGCGCAACAGCGCATCGCAGTGCAGGCGAAACGGCCGATTCGTGGCGTAGACCACCATCCGCAACAACGACATCACCCGCGCCTACAGTGCGGCGATGGCCGAGATTTCGACGAGGATACCTCGCAGCGACGCCCCCACGACGGCGCGCGCCGGGTACGGCGGTGAGAACACCGTGCGGTACACGCGATCGAAGGTGCCCCAGTCGTTCTCGTCGGCCAGATACACCGTGATGCTGACCACGTTGGCCAGCGTGGCGCCCCCTGCGATCAGGATGCGCTCCATGTTCGCCAGCGTGAGGCGAGTCTGCGCCTCGACGTCGCCTGCGACGATCTCCCCGGTCGCCTGATCGCGCGGCGTCTGCCCGGACACAAACATCAGGCTCCCGATATTTGCGGTGCGCACGCCCGGAGAGTAGGCTCCCGCAGGGGCCGGCAGGTTGGGCAGCGCGACCGGAGTCCACGGACGATCGGACGGCGCGTCAGCGTGTGGCATTTTTACAGTCTCGAAGAGAAAGGGGGCGCGATGACAACGTATCTCGAACAGCTCGAGACACCGGTACCGATCGTCGACATGGATCGGCTCGCGTTCAATCTGGACCGAATGGCGGCGTACGCCAGCCTGCACGGGCTCAGACTGCGGCCGCACGTCAAAACCCACAAGTCGCCGCGCATCGCGGCGGAGCAGCTGCGCCTGGGGGCGATCGGGATGACCTGCGCCACGCTCCGTGAGGCCGAGGTGATGGCGGAGGTGTGCGACGATATTCTGGTCGCCTATCCGCCGGTCGGGGCCGCACGGCTCGAACGGCTGGCGCGACTGCCGCGGGACGTGCGTGTCACCGTGGCCGCCGACGACGCCCATGCGCTCGACGCCCTCAACGTGGCCGCCCGGCTGGGACAGCGACAGTTCGATGTGCTGGTCGAAGCGGATCTCGGCATGCACCGCGTCGGCGTATCGTCGCCCGAACGCGCGGTCGCGATCGCGCAACACATCGACCGTGCCTCGGCGCTGAATTTCGCCGGCATGCTGTTCTATCCCGGACACATTCGCGAGGCGGTGGGCGAACAGGGCGCCCCCCTCACGCAACTCGGCGCGGACATTGCCCGTTATGTCACGGCGCTCGGTGCCGCGGGGCTGCCGCCACGCGTCGTAAGCGGCGGCTCAACACCGGCGGCGTGGCGTATGCACGAGGTGCCGTTGGTGAACGAAGTACGCCCGGGCACCTACGTGTACAACGACCGCACCACCGCGATGATCGGCGCCTGCGATTGGGATGACTGCGCACTCACCGTGCTCGCCACAGTCGTGAGCGTGGCAGTGCCGGGACAGGCCGTGATCGACGCCGGTACCAAAGCGCTGGGACGCGAGCCGCTTCGCGCCGAGGGCGATGGCTACGGCGCGCTGCTGGATCATCCGGAGGTCGTGGTGTCGCGGATGTCCGAGGAGCATGGCATTCTGGATCTCTCCAAGACCACGTGGCGTCCGCGACTTGGTGATCAGGTGCGCGTCGTCCCGAACCACGTGTGCATCGTGGTGCATCTGTTCGACGAGATTATCGGCGTGCGCGGACATGCGGTGGAAACGCGCTGGCCGGTGGAAGCCCGTGGCCGTGGCCCGGCGCTCGACGAACTCGCGGAAGGACCATCGCGACCACGCGCGGTGTAACCAGTCTTTACGCGCGGGCGATCGGCCCGGTCCGTCCGCGCGCGAGCTTCACCAGATCCATCGGCGCCAGCGAGAGCTCGAGTCCGCGACGGCCGGCGCTCACGTAGATGCGATCGAAGGCCAGCGCACTCGCATCGACCACCACCGGCAGGGGCTTCTTCTGGCCCAGCGGACTGATGCCGCCCACGACGTAGCCCGTGGCCCGCTCAGCCGCCGCCGGGTCGGCCATGCGGACGCGTCGGGCGCCAACAGCAGCGGCCAGCGCTTTGAGGTCGAGCATCATGAGCACGGGTACCACGGCGCACACCAGTCCGACGCCTTCCGCGTCAGCCACCAGCGTCTTGAACACCATGGCAGGCTCGAGGTGCAGCCGATCCACGGCTTCGCGCCCGTAGGACTCGGCGGCCGGGTCGTGCTCATAGGACAGCACGTCGTGCGCAATCTTGGCCTTTCGCACGAAGAGGATGGCGGGCGTCATCCTTCAAGATTGCCGCTAGCTTACGCGAGGGCCACCGCTTTCTCGGGACATGACCACTCTTTCTCCACGCCGCATTCTGCTGGTTGACGCCGACGCGTTCTTCGTGGCTGTCGCGCGCCAGGAAGATCCGGACGGCGCCGGCAAGGCATCGCTGCTGATCGTCGGCGGGCGACCGGGCTCGCGCGGCGTGGTGTGCAGCGCCTCTTATGAGTGCCGCGCCTTTGGCGTGCGGTCGGCCATGCCGATCTCGCGCGCGCTCAAACTCTGCCCGCAGGCCACCTGCGTGCCGGTGCCTCGTGCTGCGTGCAGCGCCCGCAGCAAGGAGATCCAGCAGGTGCTGGCCACCTTTGCCCCGATCGTGCAGGCGTCGAGCATCGACGAGTGGTACTGCGACATGGGCGGCACCGAAGCGCTGTACGGCCACGAGTCGCTCGAGGCCACCGCCCATCGCCTGCGGGACGCGGTGCGCGCCGCCACCGGACTGACCGTCTCAATCGGCGCCGGGACGTCGCGACTGGTCGCCAAGATGGCCGTCGAGCTGGCCAAGCCCAAACCTGGCACCGGTGCCACCGGCGTGCGCTGCGTGCCCCCGGGGAGCGAAGCCGCGTTTCTGGCGCCATTCCGCCTCGCCGACCTGCCAATGGTCGGCCCACGGTTCTCGGCGACGTTGGAGCGCATGGGACTCGACACCATCGCCGACGCGCAGCAGTGGAGCATGACCGATCTGCAGTCCCGCCTCGGGGAGCGCGGCGGCGCTTGGCTGCATCGCCGCGTGCGGGGCATCGATGACAGCGTGGTGACGCCCCGGGAGGTGCAGAAGCAGGTGAGTCGGGAGGAGACCTTCGGGCGCGACTTGCACGACGACGACCTGCTCGAGCGCGAACTGCTCCGGCTGGCGGTCCGCGTGAGCACCGACCTGCGCCGGCAGGGGCTCCGGGCGAGAACGGTGACGGTGAAGCTCAAGGACGCCGACTTCACAACGCGGTCGGCCCAGCGGACGCTGGCCCAGCCGATCGAGTCCGAGAAATCGGTGATCAAGGCCGCCAGGGTGCTGTACCGGGCGCTTCGGGGCAAACGGCGGGGCGGCGTGCGTCTGCTGGGCATCGGACTCTCGCACTTCGACGACGACGCCGTCGGGACGGCCCCTGCCGTGCAACTGGGCTTCTTCGCAGCCCCGCCCACCCCTCCGGCCGAGGGGGAACCGGTCGAAAATGCCAAGGACCGGGCGCTGACACGGGCACTCGATCGGATCCGGGACCGTTATGGAGGCACGGCCATCATTCCAGCGCGCCTCGTCGATCAGGCGCGCGATACGGGGCCGAGGGTGGAAGAATGACACGGCCTTGTTTAGCTTCCCTTTGCTGAGATTCGATTTCTTCGCCGTTTGCGCTTTCCTGTCGGGGTGTCTTCATGAGTGTCGCGTACGATCCGAACAAGCTTGGCTGGCCTGCTGCCGCCGTGACCACGGTGGCCACGTTGGGGCTGCTGTTCACCGCCTACACGATCCACAAGAATACGTATCGGCATCCGCGCGACCCGATGAACTTCCAGGTGTATCACGCGGAAGACAACGCGAAGCACAGCACCGCCGCGAGCCATGGAGAGGCCACGCACGAGGCCGCCCCGGCCGCCGAAGGTGCCCCGCCCGCTCCGGCTGCCGAAGCCAAGCACTAAGGCGGCTCCGGTTCTGCGCAGAATGAAACAGCACCGCAGCCCATCGGGACCGCGGTGCTGTTTCGTTTTGGGCGCGCGCTACAGCGGCAGCGTAAACCAGAACTCACTGCCTTTGCCCAGTGCGCTGTCGACGCCGATCTCACCACCGTGCGCGTCGATGATGCCTTTCGCGATGAACAAACCGAGGCCTGACCCCGCCCGAAGGAGTCGCGGCGCCTGCCAGTGGCGCTCGAAGAGCCGCGGCACGTCGCCAGCGGACACGCCGGGGCCGGTGTCGCGCACGCCGACCCGCACACGATCCGCCTGACGCTCGGCCGTGATCGCGATCTCTCCACCGTGCGGCGTGAAGCGCACGGCGTTGCCGAGCAGGTTCGACAGCACCTGCGCCAGTCGATGCCGGTCGGCCTGCACCGGCGGAAGATGCTCGTCGATACGCCGCACAAACCGGAGCACGGCGTCTTCCATGACGGGTTCGAACATGTCCGCCAATTCCGTCACCAGTTCAGACAGCAGCACTGGCTGACACTCTACCCATAGGCGGGCACTGGCAATGCGTGAGACGTCCTGTAGATCCTGAATCAACCCGTCGGCCTGCCGGGCGGCGCCGCGAATCGCTTCCACATCCTCTCGCTCCATCAGCGGCCGCTCGTCGCCGGGCTCACGGCTCAGCACCGCACCGGTCAACATCACGATCGCATTCACAGGATTGCGCAGGTCATGCGACACGATCGCCAGCATATCGTCGCGCTCACGCACCGCGCGACGCGATTCCTGGTACAGTCGCGCGTTCTCGAGGGCGAGCGCCGCGAGGCCGGCAAACTGGTCGGCCACGTGGCCCTCGTCCTTAGTGTGCGAGGCACCCGGCGCCGTGCGCACGAGATGCAGCGCGCCGATCGCCCGTCCGCCGGCCCGCAGCGGCACGAGCAACACGCTGCTTGCGCCAAGCGACTCGGCGCGCTCACGTGATGCCTGATCGCGAAAATTCGCCGACAACCACGAGGCTACGTCGGTGATGCGCTGCACCTCCGTTTCGTGGGCCACCCGTCCGGCGCTCGCAGCCGGGAGAGCGGCGTCGAGCGTTTCAGCGACACGTGACACGAGCCCGGACGACTCGTCGTGCCGCCTCGGATCCACATGGGTAGCCGCCGCACGTCGGATCTGCCCATCGGAGGTCAGCAACTCCAGCACGCTCCAGTCACCCAACAGCGGCACCGGCAGCTCGGCGATCGTCGCCATCGTGGACTCCACATCGAGCGATGCCGCAAGCACCCAACCGGCGGTCGCCAGCAGCTTCTGGCGCTCCTCGTTTCTTCGACGCTCGCTGACGTCGCGCAAGGTCACCATGAAGGTGCGCGCGCCGTCCATGGTGACGCGCGCGATCGACGCCTCGGCCGGGAATTGCTCGCCATGTCGGCGAAGGCCCGAAATCTCGCGCCGCTCAGCCATGCGCCGGGACTCGGTGTCGCCCTCGGCGAAGGTCCGGATGTGCCCGCGATGCATCGCACGCGTCGCCATCGGGAGCAGCCGGTCGAGTGGCTGCCCAAGCATCTCGTCCTCGGTCCACCCGAAAATGTGCTCCGCGCCTTTATTGAAGCGCACGATGCGGAAATTGTCATCAAGCGCGATAATGGCGTCAGCGGCGATTTCAACGATTGCCGCGAGCGCTGCATGCGAATGCGTGTCAGCCATGTCACGACAATAGCCTCTCGGACCGCAACTTTTCCAGCATCGGGCCAATTCCGTCCCGAAGGTGTTGCCGGAGCGTCCGGTCGTTCGCCCTCCCCTCACGCCGATCTGCGAATGCGCTGGACCTCGATTCCCCGATTGCCGGCGGCGGCCCTCGCCTTCCTCGCGTTGGGGACGGTCGTGCCGCTGATGGTGAGCGCCGATCCGTGGCGGAACCGGATCTGGTTCGCCGGACTCGTGCTTACCGGCATCCCAGTCGTGTGGCGCACCTTCACTGGGTTGCTGCGCGGCGCGTTCGCGGCCGACGTGGTGGCGATGCTGGCGATCGCCGGCTCGATCCTGCTGGGACAGCCGCTGGCTGGGCTGGTGGTGGTACTCATGCAGACCGGCGGCGAAGCGCTCGACGCGTATGCCGTCGCGCGTGCCTCGGGCGCGGTGGAGGCACTCGAGGCCGACGCGCCTCGTACGGCGCATCGGGTCGTGACGGGGCAGGTGCACGACATCGAGGCCATCGAGATCACCCCGGGCGATGAACTATTGGTCCGGCCCGGCGAACTGGTGCCCTGCGATGGCACCGTGGTCAGTGGTTCGTCGCACGTGGACACCTCTCGGCTCACCGGGGAACCCATTCCGGTACGCGCGGCCGTTGGCACATCGCTGCTCTCCGGCAGCGTGAATCAGGAGGGGGCACTGACGCTGCGCGCGGTGCGCACCTCGCAGGACAGTCAGTACGCGCGCATCGTGGACCTGGTGCGGACCGCGCAGGCCTCCAAGAGTCCGCTGCAACGCACGGCCGATAAGTGGGCGGTGTGGTTTACACCGCTCACCATCGGTGCCTGCGTGCTGGCGTGGTTCTTGTCTCATGATTGGAACCGCGTGTTGGCGGTGCTCGTGGTCGCGACCCCCTGCCCGCTCATTCTGGCGGCCCCGGTGGCGATCATCGGCGGCATCAATCGCGCGGCGAAGCGCTCCATCATTGTGCGCAACGGCGGCGCGCTGGAAGCGCTGGCCTCGGTAAACTCGGCGGTTTTCGACAAGACGGGCACGCTGACCGTGGGAAAGCCGCGCGTGCATCAGGTCGTCACCGACGATGGCGTCTCCGCCGAGGCGATGCTCGGCATGGCGGCGGCCGTGGAGCAAGGCTCGGGACACTTGCTGGCCCGCGTCATCGTGGCCGAGGCCGAGTCGCGCGGAGCGACGATGCGGATCGCCACAGAGTTGGTGGAGACCGCGGGGCGCGGTGTCACGGGCCTGGTAGACGGTCGCTACGTGGCGGTGGGGTCACCCGACTTCGTGCGCGAGCGGGTGCCGTCGATGGCCGCGCGACTGGCGGCGCTCGAGGTGGGATCGTCGGGGTTGCGCGCGTATGTGGCCACCGACGGCAGTAACAAGGGCGTGGACACCGGACACGTGGCGTCAGTGGCGCGCATCGAGTTTGCCGACGAGCTGCGCGAAGAGCTGGCGCCGATGTTCGCGGAGTTGGCCGCGCTGGGGATTACCGACGCGTATCTGTTTTCGGGTGATACGGCGGAGAACGTGGCGAAGATCGCGAAGGCGGTGGGGATCACGCAGTACGAAGGCGATCTCACGGCGGAGGCGAAGGTGGCGCGCGTGGCGGCCTTGGAGGCGCGCGGTCGTCGCGTGGTGATGGTAGGCGACGGCACCAACGACGCACCGTCGCTGACCACGGCCACGGTGGGCATCGCGCTGGCCGGACACGGTGGCGGCGTGGTGGCGGAAGCGGCCGACGTGGTGATGCTGATCGACGATCCGCGTCGTGTCCCGGAAGCGGTACGGATTGGACGGCGATCGCTGATGATCGCGAAGCAGTCGATCTTTGTGGGGCTCGGGCTATCGCTGGTGGGGATGGGGTTTGCGGCGGCGGGGATGCTGACGCCGGTGGCGGGAGCGTTGATCCAAGAAGTGATCGATGTGGCGGTGATTTTTAATGCATTGCGCGCCGCGAGCGGTGGCCGAACAGCGAGGAGCGCGACGCGTTAGGACGCGCATAGCCGCCAGGCATTCCTGGAGGCAGCGCGCCACCCAGGTTGGCAATGGCGGCGTCACCCGCGACTGACGACGTGCTAGAACTCGTCGGCGGCGAAGGCCATGATCGGTGCGGAGCCCGCCTGAATGGCGGCCAGCAGCGTGGCCGCTTCGGGCAACAGCCGCCCGAAGTAGAAACGTGCCGTCTTGAGCTTGGCGTCGAGGAATCGCTTCTCCCCCTTCCCCGCCGCCAACTGCTGCTGCGCCACCGTCGCCATGCGCAGCCACTGCCACCCTACCGCGACGTATCCCATCAAGTGGAGATACTCCGTGGCCGCCGCCCCGACTTCATCAGGATTCGCAAAGCCCTTTTCCGCCAGGAGCATCGTCGCCTTCTGCAGCTGGTACAGCGATCCGCCGAGCGCCTTCGCGAACTCCTCGAGTCCCTCCACCTGTGCCGCCGCGTCCACGTCGCTCTTGACCAACTCGAAGAAGCGACGCACCAGGCGTCCCCCTTCCATCGGCAGCTTCCGGCCCACGAGGTCGAGTGCCTGCACCGCATTCGTGCCTTCGTAGATCTGTGCGATGCGCGCATCGCGCACATACTGCTCGATGCCGTACTCTTTGATGTACCCGTGCCCGCCAAGCGTCTGCAGCGCGATGTTGGTGTTGTCAAACCCCTTGTCGGTCAGAAACGCCTTGATCACCGGCGTCATCAGCGCCACCAGGTCCTCGGCCGCTTCACGTACGGCCGGGTCGGCATGACGATGCTCGAGGTCGATGCGGATGCCAACCCAGTAGGCCAGCGACCGCATGCCCTCGTTGAACGCCTTGATGCGCAACAAGCCTTTGCGCACATCAGGGTGCACGAGAATGGAATCGGCCGGCCCCGAGGGATTCTTCGGGCCCGTGAGCGATCGTCCCTGCAGACGGTCCTTGGCATACGCGAGGGCGTTCTGATACGCGACTTCCGCCAGCCCCAACCCCTGCAGGCCCACCGCCAAGCGCGCGCCGTTCATCATGACGAACATCGCGCGCATGCCCTTGTGCGGCTCGCCGACCATCCAGCCCGTGGCGTCCTCGAAGTTGAGCACGCAGGTGGCCGACGCCTTGATGCCCATTTTGTGCTCGATCGATCCCACCGTGACGCCGTTGCGCGCGCCCGGCGTACCGTCGGCGTTGGGTAGATATTTGGGCACCAGAAACAGCGAGATGCCCTTCGTGCCGCCCGGCGCATCGGGCAACTTGGCGAGCACGAGGTGCACGATGTTCTCCGTCAGGTCGTGATCGCCCGCAGAGATAAAGATTTTCGTGCCGGTGATCGTGTACGCGCCGTCGGCAGCCGGAATCGCCTTCGTGTTGATGATGCCGAGATCGGTGCCGGCGTGCGCTTCCGTGAGGCACATCGTGCCGCCCCAGGTGCCATCGATGAGCTTGGGCAGGAAGCGGTCCTTGAGCTCGTCCGATCCGTGGCTCAGCAGGGCGCTCACGGCGCCATGCGTCAGCCCGGGGTACATGCTGAACGACAGGTTCGCGGAGCACAGCATCTCCTCCATCACGAACCGTACCGACTCGGGGAGTCCCTGTCCGCCGTACGCGGCATCAGCCGACACGCCGGTCCACCCGCCGGCCGCGTACTGGGCGTACGCCTCCTTGAAACCGCGTGGTGTGCGCACCTCGCCGTTCGCGTACATCACCCCCTCCGTGTCACCGCTCTGGTTGATCGGGAAGAGCACCTCCTCGCAGATCTTGGCGCCCTCCACGAGGACGGCATCGATCAGGTCGGGCGTCGCGTCCTCGAACCCGGGGAGCGCGGCCAACTGCGCGACATCATGGACGTCATGCAGCAGAAAGCGGATATCGTCGAGTGGGGCCTTATAGGCGGGCATGGACGGGCATCCTCCGGGCAGGAAAACAGCGAGGGTGATCAGCTCGATTGGAAGCTGGGGCGGAATCGGGATGTCGGCAAGCCCTAATTGCGACGCGACCGTCATGTTTTAAGGCCGCGGGTCTTTCCGTGTACGCGTCTGGAGCTTTTCTTACGTGGCGAGCGTAAGCACTTCAGGCCCTGTTCGCCGATTCCTCTCGAGTCCGAAAAAATGATGAAGCAGTTTTTGACCGCCGTCGCCGCCAACCTGCTCACGATCGCGATCTGCGTGGTGGGCGGCATCCTGCTCATTGTCGGCATCGCCGCATCAGCCGGGTCGAAGGAACCCGTGAAGGTGGCTGAGGGCTCGGTACTCGTGATCGATCTCGATCGCGCCTTGTCCGATCGGCCGGCGGAAACGCCCCAAGGATCGTTCCTCGACGATGCACTCTCGGGCGGACGCGGCGACGCCATCCCGCTGCGCGCCGCGACGATCGCCCTCAAGGCCGCCGCCGACGACGACCGCATCAGCGGCATTCTCCTGCGCGGCTCCATCTCCGCCGACGGCTATGCCTCAGGCTTCGCTGCCCTGCGCGAACTACGAGCCGCGATCGCCAGCTTCCGGTTGTCAAAGAAGCCGGTGCACGCCTATCTCGTGAATCCGGACACGCGCGATTACTACCTGGCCTCGGCCGCCAGCATGATCACGATCGATCCGTTCGGATCCCTGGCCATGCCCGGCCTCGCGTCGGAGCAGGTGTTCTTCACCGGCATGTTCGAGAAGTTCGGCATCGGCATGCAGGTGAGCCGCGTCGGGAAATTCAAGGCGGCCGTGGAGCCGTTCACCCGGACGGACATGAGCCCCGAGAATCGGTTACAGACTGAAACGTACCTCGGCGATCTGTGGAGCGAAGTGAAGCGTGGTGTCGCGGAAAGTCGCGGCATCGACACGGTCGGTTTGCAGACGCTGATCGACGCGC
The DNA here is from genome assembly GCA_903900795.1 of uncultured Gemmatimonadota bacterium. Lineage (GTDB taxonomy): Bacteria > Gemmatimonadota > Gemmatimonadetes > Gemmatimonadales > Gemmatimonadaceae > Gemmatimonas. The sequence continues at coordinate 46,764 of CAIUOO010000400.1, forward strand.
AGGGCATCATTCTGCCGGCCGAGGCGAAAGCCGCCAAGCTGGTCGATCGCGTGGCGTACTTCGACGATGTCCTCGACGACTTGCAAAAGCTCGCCTCGGCCGCGCGCACCGCCGACGGCGCCACGCCGAGCCCCAAGGACAGCACGCGTGCGGCGGAGATGGCGACCCTACTCGATCGTCCCACCCTGCCACAGATCACGCTCGGAGACTACGCACCGATCGCAGTGGCGAAGGAGCGCAGCTTCAGCGCGAGCCAGACCATCGCGATCGTCTACGCCGAAGGCGACATCGTGGACGGGGAAGGTGGCGACGGCATGATCGGCGGCGCGTCGCTCTCGCGCGAGCTGCGCCGCGTGCGCAACGACGGCAAGGTAAAAGCCGTCGTGCTGCGCGTGAACAGCCCAGGAGGTAGCGCGATCGCGTCCGAGCAGATCCAGCGCGAACTGACGCTGATCCGGAAGCAAAAGCCCATCGTGGTCTCGATGGGGACGATGGCGGCGAGCGGCGGCTACTGGATCAGCACGGCGGCGGCGCGCGTCTTCGCGCAACCGAATACGATCACCGGGTCGATCGGTGTGTTTTCGCTGGTGCCGAACATCAAGGTGCTCGCCAATCGCAACGGCGTCACGTTCGACACGGTGAAGACCGGCCGCTACGCCGATCTGTTCTCGATCGCGCGTCCACGCTCGGAGGCCGAACTGGCCGTGCTGCAACGCGGGACCGATGCGGTGTACGAAGCGTTCCTCGCGCGCGTGTCGACGGCCCGCTCACTCAGCACCGACTCGGTGCGCACCATCGCTGAAGGGCGCGTGTGGTCGGGCGAAGACGCCATGCGCATTGGCCTGGTGGACTCCATCGGCGGGCTTGATGCGGCGCTGAAAAGTGCCGCATCGCTGGCCAAGATCACCGGCGACTACGACGTGCGTGAATACCCGCGCGTGAAGAGCGCCACCGAGAAGCTGACCGAGCTGCTCGAGCATAAGCCGACCCCGGTGGCGGCGACGATCGGGGCGGCCACGAATCCCGGCGCGAGTGCGCTCCTCTCAGGGCGCGGCCCGGCCAGCGCACTGGCCCGGGACCTCACGCGTGAGCTGGATGTACTGCTGCGCTACAACGACCCGCGCGGAGTGTACGCGCGCATGCCGTTCGTGCTCCGAATCCGCTAGGAAACGCAGGAACACTCGCGACTCCAAACTTCAACTCACGACTCGAGACTCACGTGAGTCTTGCGTCGTATTGAGTCGAAGTTTGGAGTCGCGAGTGCTCACTCAGGCCGGAACGAATTCACCACGCGCAGGCGCTCCGCCCACATCGCGCGCGCGGCACGCGCCGTGGCGAGCGTGGCTTCGGCCATCGCGATGCACGCCGGGAGATTCTTTGCCGTCACGTCGCCGAGCGCCCACTCCGCAACCTTCTCGCGTGCCGTGGCTTCGGTCAGGCGCTGATCGTAGCGCTCGGCGTGCGGGCGACTCCAGGCCGCAACCGGACGGTCGTCATCGATGCCGGACAAGCTCCAGATGCCGTCGTGCACAGGAATAAAGTCGAGGAGAAATCCGTCAAAATCCTCGGGAACGGTCGTCGTGGCGGTCATGTCGGCGGGTCGGGAGGGGAATTGGCCTGTCAAGCGGGCGGGCATGAACAGTAATGAATTCGCGTCCGCGATGCAGAGCGCACCACCCACGCCGTCCGCCATCGTCCGCCAAGCCGACTTCGACCACGGCGACACCGGTAACCGTGATGAGCGGCAGCGGCGACGGCGCTACTCCGCCTGGATACGCATCACGAACGTGAGACGCCGCGGCAGTCCGGGCTCGAAATAGCGCGCACGCGTCGCATTGATCACCACCGAGCCGGCGTAGCGACGATCGAACACGTTTTCGATGCCGAGCGTCGGCTCGAGTCGTACGTGGCCCAGGCGTGGGGCCGTGTAGCCGGCGCGCATATTCCACGCCGCGTAGCCGGCGGCGAACACCGTACTCGCATCGTCGGCACTCACGCGCGACGACGCGGTGCCGTCGATGGTGGCGAACCATCCGGCGCGACGTGCGGTGACGTACGCCTGCAGCAGGTGCGCGGGAATGCCCGGAATCACCTTGCCGTCGTAGTTCGCCGCGCCCACGCGGTACGTGTCGAATGCAAAGCGCGACCAGGTGTGCGACACGCCGACATCGAACACCGATGTCGAGGCATTGAGGTTGGTTTCAACGCCTAGTCTCGACGTACGTCCTGCGTTGCGGAAGGCACGGCGACCCGGCTGATTCGGCACGTCGAACGGCACCAATTCATCGAGTACGGTTGCACGGAACAACGCCACGTCGGCACGAAGCCGTGACCACAGCATGCCCTGCACCCCCACTTCGGCCGTGCGTGTACGCTGGGGATCGAGCAACGCGTTCAGGCCGGCCGCGCCGTTGTCCTGATTGGTGAGTTCGGTGATCGTGGGCGTTTCGAAGGCCGTGCTCAGGTTTGCATACACCGACACGAGCGGTCGCGCGCGCCACGAAAGGCCGAGCATGGGGCTGACCGCACTCAGCACACGCTCGCCGGAGTCGTTGAGATTGGTCGCCGTGATGAAGCGGTCGCGCACCGCAAAGTTCACGCGGTCGTAACGCAGCGCTGCGCTGGCGAAGAGCCGATGTGGCGCTTCCACCTCGGCGCGCACATAACCGCCCAGTCCACCCACGCGCTCCTGTTGATTGAGGCGAATGGCGCCCCGCTCGTTGCCGGGCTTCGGGCAGAGCGTGGTGGCCGGCGCGGTGGCCGCGAGGGTGGCGCAGTTCTCGAAGTTCAAGCGATCGTCCACCTGCCGCTGCGCATCGACACCGCCGCCGAGGCGGACCGGCCATGGCAATCGGGTGCTACGGAATGCGCCATGCAGCGACCCACCGGCCACGCGCCGATCCACGGCGACGACGGCGAACGGCAATGGATTGTCGAGCGTGCGTGTGCCCACGAAGAGCGACGCATTGAGCGTGTTGGGGCCGTCGCCGCGCGCCGCCAGCAGCGAGAGCTGTGAGTGCTCCACCGCTTTCCGGGAGCGACGCGTGATGTTCAACGAATCGGGCAACCGCGGATTGCGCGCCAGCTCAGCCGCCGTGAGCGCCCCGGTATTTTCGGCGCGT
>CAIUOO010000401.1 GCA_903900795.1 uncultured Gemmatimonadota bacterium
CGCGCGTTCCTGGCCGACGTAGAAAAGCGGGCGCCGTAGCGGTGCGTGCAAAACTGGCGGACGGGTTTCGCACGCACCGCATGACATCGCGCGATCAGGCCGGTGTGGGGGCGTCCATGCCCGCCCAGAGGTTGGACGTCCCCAGCTCTTCACGGCCACAGCTCTTCAGGTAGCAGAACAGCTGCGTGCGGTACGCCGCGCTGCCGGACAACACCATGCTCACGATCTTCGCGCCGCGGGTGCCCGAGTTGCCGAACAGGCTGATCGTGGCACGCAGGTCGTCGTCGGATACATCCGCGAGCAGCGCGGCATAGGTGGCCGAGTGCGTGGCGATCTCCGCCATGAGGGCGTCGAGATCGCGCGCCTGGGCCGCTTCGTTGGCTGCGCCATATGCCGCCGTGTCGAAGGTGCCGGTGACGCAGGCACTGGTGAGCTGCGGTCCCATGAGGGAGAGGTAGCGCAGTAACTCAATCGTGGAGCGCTGGCGGGCGGTGGGGCGGTAGTCGAGTTGCGCGCGATCGACCTTACTGGCAAGGTGCAGGAGGATGTGTGATTCATGCTGCAATGCGCCAATGAGTTCGGCCTTGGTCAGGACCATCGGGTGCTCCAGAGGTGACGTGATGCCGGCGACGGATCGTGGCCGGCGATGATGCGGCGGGTGCTGAGGGCGGAAGGCTGTACTGGCCGGGCTCGGTTGTCCAGCGCGGTCGGTTGGCGGGCACGGGCCGACGCCCGCGGCGGTAACTTCCATATCTCCATGGTTTCTCGCTGACCTTCCGGGTATCGCCGTGATCCGATCGCTTCGCCTCGTTCTTCCCGCCATCGCGGCGGTTGCCGCGCTCTCCGTGCTCGTGGCCCCGCACGATGTGGCCGCTCAGGCCACCTTCCCGAGCGGCGCGGTGCAGGGCCCACGCTGGCGGCATGTCGGCCCCTTCCGCGCCGGCCGCACCAAGAGCGCGGTCGGTGTGCCGTCGCAGCCGAATGTGTTCTACATGGCGGCCACCAACGGCGGCGTCTGGAAAACGAACGACGCCGGTCGCACGTGGAATCCGATCTTCGATGCGCAGAACACCGGATCGATCGGTGCGGTGGAAGTGGCACCGTCGAATCCGAATATTCTGTACGTGGGGAGCGGAGAAGGGCTGCAGCGCCCCGATCTGAGCACCGGCAATGGTATGTATCGGTCGAACGACGCCGGCCGCACCTGGACGCATCTGGGGCTGCGCGACGGGCAGCAGATTCCGCGCATCGCGATCGACCCCACCAACCCCGAGCGATTGTTCGTGGCGGTGCTGGGGCATCCGTACGGCCCGAACGCCGAACGCGGCATCTATCGCTCGGTGAACGGTGGGCAGTCGTTCGAGCGCGTGCTGTTCAAGGACGACAACACGGGCGGGGCCGACGTGGTGCTCTCGCCGAACGATCCGAATACGGTGTACGCGGTGCTGTGGGAGGCGCGGCAGGGGCCGTGGGAGAACGCGGCGTGGAGCGGCGCCAACTCGGGGCTGTTCAAGAGCGTGGACGGCGGCGCGACGTGGACGCAGCTCGCGGGCGGACTCCCGACCACGGCCGATGGGCTCGGCCGGTTGGGGATCGGCATCAGCCCCAGCAACCCGCGGCGCATGTACGTCACGGCCACGGCGGGTGCGAAGAGCGGCCTCTATCGCAGCGACGACGCCGGCACGACGTGGACACGCACCACGACGGACAACCGCATCTTCGGTCGCGGCGACGACTTCGCGGCGGTGACCGTGGACCCGCGCGATCCGAACACGCTGTACTCGATGAACGTGGTGGCGTGGAAGAGCACCGATGCCGGCGTGACGTGGACGGCGTTCCGCGGCGCGCCGGGTGGCGATGACTATCAGCGCCTATGGATCAATCCGCTGGTGCCGACCACGATGCTGCTGGTGGCCGATCAGGGCGCGGTGATCACGGTGAACGACGGCGAGACGTGGAGCTCCTGGTACAATCAGGGCACCGCGCAGTTCTATCACGTGACGGCGGACAATGCGTGGCCTTACCGCGTATGCGGGGGCCAGCAGGAGTCCGGCTCGGCCTGCGTGAGCAGTCGCGGCAACGACGGCAGCATCACCTATCGCGACTGGCGTCCGGTAGGGGCGAGCGAGTACAGCTACGTGGCGCCCGATCCGCTCAACCCCGATATCGTATATGGTGGCACGGTCACGCGATTCGATCGTCGCACGGGCCAGACGCAGAACGTGAGTCCGACCATCGGGCGCACGCGCGGTGCCGCGGGTAGCGGCCCCGATTATTTCCGCGGCGTGCGCACGATGCCGATTCTCTTTTCGCCGATCAATCCGCGCAAGCTGTACTACGGCACGAACGTGGTGTGGAGCACGGTGAATGGCGGCACCACGTGGAAGCGGCTCAGTGACGATCTGTCGCGAGCGACGTGGGAAGTGCCGGCCAGCGTGGGTGTGTATGCCACCACGCCGGCCGCCAAGCCGACGCGACGCGGGGTGGTGTACACAATCGCGCCGAGCTACGTGGACTCGAACACCGTGTGGGCGGGCACCGACGACGGGTTGATTCACATCACGCGCAACGGTGGCGCGTCGTGGCGGAACGTGACGCCGCCGCAGATCGGGGCGTGGTGGAAGGTGTCGATCATGGACGCGTCGCACTTCAGCGCCACGACGGCGTACGCGGCCGTGAACACGCTGCGCCTGGATGATCTGCGGCCGCACATCTATCGTACGCGCGACGGTGGCGCCACGTGGACGGAGATCGTACGCGGCATTGCGACCGACGCGCCGATCAACGTGGTGCGCGAAGATCCGAAGCGGCGCGGGCTGCTGTATGCGGGCAGTGAAACGCAGGTGTGGTTTTCGCTGGATGACGGCGATCATTGGCATTCGCTGCGCGGCAACATGCCGGCGATCTCCATTCGCGACTTGATCATCAAGGATGATGACATCGCCGTCGGCACACACGGCCGCGGTTTCTGGATCTTGGACAACACGACGGCGCTGCGGCAGTGGAGCGAGGCCAGCGCTGCGGCGCCGGCCACATTGTTCAAGCCGGCGGTCGCCACACGCGTGCGCTACTCGATGTATACCGACACGCCGGTGCCGCCCGATGAACCGCGGGCCGAGAATCCACCCGATGGCGCGATGATCGATTACTACCTCTCGCGTGATGCGACGACCGTCACGCTCGAGATTCTGAACGCGACGGGTCGCGTGGTACGCCGCTTTGCGAGTACCGATCCCACACCCTCGCCGACCGACGCCGGGAACTGGCCGCGGTACTGGTTCCGCCCGGCCGCCGCGCCGAGTGCGAAGGCGGGATTACAGCGCTTCACGTGGGATCTGCACTACGCGCGGCCGAGCAGCGAGTGCTCGCTGCCGATCTCGGGCACACCGTACAACACGAAGTGCGAGCCGGAGGGGCCGTGGGTGATGCCGGGTGTGTACACGGCGCGGCTCACGGTCGATGGCGCGGTGCAGTCGCAGACCTTCACGGTGCGGATGGATCCTCGCGTGAACACGTCGGGCTCCGCGCTGAAGCAGCAGCACGATCTGTCGGTGGCGTTGTACGACGCGATGCTTGAGGCGGAGTCGCTGGCGGCCGAGGCCCGCACCGGCGGGCGTACGGCGTTTGCGGGGCAGGACGGTTTCGGTGGCGTGGCCGCGTCGCATCAGGCCGTGATCGATGCGTTGCAGGACAGCGACGCGCCGGCGACCGACGTGATGGTGCAGGCGGCGCGGGCGCGGCTGGGAGCCTACGCAGCGCTCAAGGCGCGGTGGGTGGCGAAGTAGCGGGCGGTGGTGCCTTGTATCCTGGCGGGGGGCCGTCGGGATGCATGGCGCACGCCGGCGGCTGCTCGATGGTGTAGGTGAAGTTCGCGATCCGCCACACCGAGCCGACCTGCACCAGGGTGAGCAGGTCGATGCCGCAGTGCGACCACTTCCCCTCGGCCCACAAGTCGTAGGGCATCCACACCGACGCGATTGTGCCGGCGACGCGTACGATGGGGTCGTACCCGCGCTCGATGATCGGCGCCCTTTTCCCGGTGGCACGTTGCATGGCGACGGTTCTCACGGTGTAGCTGCCGCCGCGACCTGCCCGTTCCTGCGCGGGGAAGAACTGCGCCTCGGGGATCATGAGGTCGGAGAGGGCGATCATGTCGCCGCGGTTGATGTGCAGCAGTGCCGAATCGACCACGGCCATGACGGCCGATCGTGTGGCCGTGGTCGGGCCCGCTGTCGGGCCCGGGAGCGACGCGCAGCCGGTCAGGGCGGCAAGGAGAAACACGGTCACACGTGCTGCGTGCATGCGTTGGTGGGCGAGGGGAGGAGGTTGACTAGCCAACGCGACCTGATGTTGGCGGTGGGACGAAACGGCGGGAATGCTGTTCGTAGGCGTGCGCCATCGCGAGCAGTTTCGCATCGCTGCCGGGAAGGCCCACGAACGACAGATTGCCCGCGGGCATGCCGTTCGCGCCGTAGCCGGCCGGAACGGAGACCTCGGGCAGTCCGAGCCAGTTGCCGTAGCCCAGCGTGGTGCGCACATCGGGCCACGGATCGGTGGCGGCCGGCGCACCGAACGGCATCGTGGGGTATACCATGGCGTCGATGCGTTGCGCACGAAACGACGCGGCCAGCTCGGCCACGATCACTTCGCGCGAACGGGCGAACGACTGACTCGCGGCGTCTGCCTCGTACGGCTGGGTGATCAGCACGCTCATGGCGTCCCACTCGGCGGGGAGCACATCATAAAAGGCGCGAAAGGCGGCGAGGCTGCGCTTCACGCTCTGCTCGGCAGTGCGCGCGCCGTTCCCGCCTTGCCCGGTGAAGTAACGCAGCAGCGCGTTGGCCGTGGGCGCGGGCGCGTTGTGGTTTGGCGCGACGTCACCGCGCGCCTTCGCGGCGGCGGCGAATTGCTCGCGTACATCCGCGCGATTCACCGACGGCACGAACGGTTCGACGATCGCCCCGGCGCTTGCGCAGTCGGCTAGGGCGCGGTCGAACACGGCGAGTGCTTCGGCAGTCATTTGTGCGCGCGGCACGTGTAACTTCACGAGGCCAAGTCGTGCGCCCACCAGGGCGTCGTTACGGAGCGCACCGAGTCGCCCGCGCGCATAGGGCGCGCGATCAGCGAGGCCATCGGAGGCGTCGGGGCCGGCGATGGCATCGAGCATAAGCGCGGCGTCCTGCACCGATCGCGCCAGCGGGCCGTGCGTGTCGAGATACGGCCAGGTGGGAATGACGCCCGTGCGTGGTACCAGACCGAACGAGGGCTTCATGCCAACGACGCCGGTGAATTGCGCCGGAATGCGATTGGAGCCACCGTCATCGGTGCCGAGGGCGGCGAAGGCCATCCCACAGGCCACGACCACGGCGGATCCGGCGCTCGAGCCCCCGGGCGTACGCAGTCCGTCGCGATCGTGCGGGTTGCGCACCTGTCCGGTGAGTGAGCTGGTCCCGTTGCCGCGATAGGCGAAGTCGTCAGCGGCCGTCTTCCCAAGCAGGACAGCGCCGGCCGCGCGGAGTCGCTGTACTTCGAGGGCGTCGCGCGTGGCCGGCATCGGGAACAGGCGCGCCCACTCGGCGCTCGAGGCAGTCGTGGGCAGCCCCTGCATGTCGTAGATCGATTTCGCGAACAGCGGGACGCCATCGAGTGGCCCGATCAGGGCGCGGCGCTTCGCGCGCGCGTCGGACGCGCGGGCTTCCTCGAGTGCGGTGGTGGCGAGTTGATCGATCGCGCGCAGCGCGTCGTTGCTGGCGCGACAGCGTTTCAGCGCCTCCGTGGTCACGTCCACGGCGGAGAACTCACCGCGCAGGCGACCCGCCTGAAATTGGGCGATGGTGCCGGCCAGCGGATCATCGGCGCGCACGGGCCAGCCGACCAATGGCATAGCGAGCAGGGCGCTCAGTTGTGCGAGGGCTTCGCGGCGAGTCGTCGACATGGCGTGGGTCGCGGGGATTCCTGGCCGGCAGGTGGGTCGGACTCGCGGAAGATGCGAGACTCTGTGGGTGGCCGCTACCCGACGAGCTTCGAGGAGCCCGGTCGCCTTACGGCAGGTCGACGGCGCGCTTGCCGAGTGGTGCGAACGACACGGCAGCCAGTCGGAAGTGCGCGAAGCCGAACGGAATGCCGA
>CAIUOO010000402.1 GCA_903900795.1 uncultured Gemmatimonadota bacterium
AGGTAAGGCGAGCACGGATGCCGAGGCAGCACCGCATCCGCTGTTCAAACTGCTCCTGTCCATTCGGCAGCGTGGCGTTGTGCCCACGCTTCGACGCATCGGGTCGATGCTTCCGTGGCAGGTCCGGCTGTACGCCGACCGCCGCTTCGATCGGAAGCATGGCGTGGATACGGCCGGCCTGGTGGCTTTTGATGACCTTGGGGTAAACCCTGACTACCAGTCGACCGCTCTTCACTACGAACCCACGCCGGCCGCGGCCATCCGGGCAATGCTGCGGCGGCTCCCCATCCGGCACAGCGATTACACGTTCGTAGACTACGGATCGGGGAAGGGACGTGTGCTGCTGGTGGCCTCCCTCTTTCCTTTCCGCAAGATCATCGGCGTAGAGTTTTCGGCGAAGCTCCACGCCATCGCGGAGTCGAACATCCGGAAGTGGCAGCATGTCCGCCACCGATGCAAGGAAATCGTGTGCCTGGAGATGAGTGCCGAGGACTTCCCGCTCCCGGATGGTCCAGTCGTCCTGTTCTTCTTCACGCCGTTTCGCCCCCCTGTCTCGACGAACGTGATTGGCGCCATCCGCACCAGCCTCGCGCAGTCGTCACGCGCCATTGAAGTCCTCTATTATGGAATGGACCTCGAGTTCATCGATTTACTGCAGTCACTCGGGTTGAACTGCGAGGTGATTTACGACCGGCGCCCACTGGCCGCGCTCGGGCCTCGGTATACTGGAAGGCGTTTCACGAACATGCCCCTCGAAGCCCGCTGATCGATGGTTGTGGTGTCGCGCCACCTCGGGAGAGCGGACCGGGAATGAGGATCGTCGCCTACCACCCCGCCCTCGACGCCCGCGGCGGGGCCGAACTGCTGATGGTCGCGCAGATGCGTCAGCTCGCGGCTGCGGGTCACGACGTGCGCTTGGTCCTGCTCGAATACGCGCCCGGAAAATGGGCCGATGACGTGGCCGGGATGCCGGTCGACCACGTCGCTCGCGATTGGCGGGAGACCTGGCTGCACCGCAAGAGCTGGCGCCGGCTCGCCGCGCGCAGTGCGCGAGTCGCTCCGCGGCTCCACGACGCGGATGTCGTGGTCGCGTACAACTATCCCAGCAGCGCGCTGCTCGGATACGTCGATGTGCCGAACGTGGTGTGGCACTGCTGCGAGCCATCGCGTGCGATCCACCTCGAAACCGCGAATCCAGAGCTGGCCTCGCGGCTCGAGGACCGCTTCGACGCCACACCGCGCGCCATCGCGTGGTATCGACACGAACGGAACTACCATCGACAGCGCAGCCGGATCCACCACGTGGAGCGGCTACGGGACCGCGAGGGTGTCGCGAAAGCCCGCAAGGTGATCGCGATCAGCGAGTACACGGCGGGCCTGGTGCGCGGCACCTACGCTCGCAATCCCGACGTCGTGATTCCCCCGATGGTCAAGTTTCCCCGATCCATCCATCGGGGCAGCGGGCTCCACGGCGATGGCCTTCACGTGCTGCTCCACACACGGTTGCAGGTGCACAAGAACGCCGACACGGTCATTCGCGGTTTCTCGATGTATCTGAAGCGGGACCCGCGTGCGACGCTCGATGTCGTCGGAGAGGGACCGGAAACGGACTTCCTCGTCGGCTTGGCCGCGGAACTCGGCGCCGCGGACGCCGTCCGGTTCCACGGCTTTCTCGATCAGGCCGGTCTCGAGAACGTGTATCGGCGTTGCGACGTGCTCGCCTGTCTGCCGATGGACGAGCCCTTCGGCATGATCTTTCCCGAGGCCGCAGCGCGGGGTCTCCTGTTGATCGGTCCCGATCATGGAGGACCGGTGGAGATCCTCGACGGCGGCAAGCTGGGTCGGCTCGTCGACGCCCTCTCGCCCGACGCGCTTGCCGATGCGTTCGCCGAGACGGCACGCCTCGATGCCGGCGAAGTCGACCGACGCCGTGCCGCCACCGATCGCGCCTGCCGCCACCGCTACTCGCATGAACGCGTCGGGGCCGACCTCGAGTCCGCACTGTTGCGCTTCGCGCACGAGTTCAAAGCGGGCGTCGTGCGCGGAGCGTGTGCCCCCGAGAGATGATGTGCGCCAAGGCCCCAGGCGGGCGTTCAGTCTGCTCGGCTTTTTCGCCGTTCATTGTGTCGCTCCTCATTCTTAGCGCCGTTCACTCTTAGCGCCGTTCACTCTTCGCGCCCCTAATCAGTTCCCCCTCTCTGTTCTTTACGCTCCGACTTTCCCCGGCAGCGCCGAGGGTTGTCTTCACATATATGCCCCCATCGCCCCAGACCCGAACAGGTTGGCGAGAAAGACCTGCAGCCACGTGATTTCGCCGAATCCCTCTGAGAGTACCGAGGATGAGCGCGGAGGGCACTTTCTCGGCACTGTTCACGACGTACGAGAAGACGTAGCCGATGACGCAGAAGATCGCGAAGTGGAAGACGGTGTAGCCGAGGAAGGCGGCGACCTTGCCGGGCGCGCCGCCTTGCAGGGACAACGATTAGCTCGCTGCGCGTCGCGTCGAGGATGGCGAACCAGACCGCAATGGCGCTGGCTCTCATGGGTCCGGCGGAGATTCCTTCGCGTGCCACTCGATGGCCCCTCGACATCTGATGCCCTCCTCTACGCACGGTGATTTCGGAGGCCTGCCCCTCGACAAACCTCGTGCACGCTGTAGATAGCGTCATTATCGGTACCGATCTGCGGACGGTCGTCCGTGTGCTCGCGGCGGCACGCGTGTTGGTCGACGCCACACGACGATCGTCGTTCCCTGCGTCGCTCCCGTGGTAGGCCGCGATCATTGGCCCATGCTGCGTTCGGCGTCCGCGAGAGTCCCACCCAAGCCCACGTCCTACCATGCCCCGAGCGCCTCGCCCTCTGCTGGCCACGATGTTGACCGCTGCCGGTCCCAGCCTGTTGCTGCTTGCGGCGTGCGGCGGTGGCGCGTCCGCCGACCGCGCGAAGGCGGCGGAGGCACAGGTCGCGGCCGGTCCGTCGTGCGTGAGTACGGATACCACGCCGGTCGGGCTGGCGGTGCTCGACTTCATCACGAAGGCGGTGCCGCTCCCGAAGCGCTTCCTCAGTGCGGCTGGCACCGACTCGGCCGTGCCGGACGACGGCTTCAAGGTGCTGCAGGACAAAGGGCCGACGTACTTTTACAGCAGCGACACCGTCGCGCAGCGGAAGATTCGCGAGAAGCTCGAAGAAGTCGGACCGTATCCCTCGATGCTGGTGGTGTTCCGCGGTAAGACCGACACGGACAACGGCAGCACGGTGACCGTGCGACTGGGCGGGCACTATGTCGGTGGCGATGACCACGGCAAAGTCTCGCCGACCCGTTCGTTCGACGTGCGGTGCGACACGACCGGGTGGAAAGTTGCCACCTCCACGACCGAGGGCGGCGCCTGATGGCTGTGGTCCAGATGGCGGGCCGCCCCGAGCGACTGCTTTCGCTCGACGTATTTCGGGGAATGACCGTGGCTGGCATGCTACTGGTCAACAATCCCGGGAGCTGGGCGGCGATCTATCCGCCGCTGGAGCATGCCGCCTGGCATGGCTGGACGCCGACCGATCTCATCTTCCCGTTCTTCCTGTTCATCGTCGGGATCACCACCGAGCTCTCGCTGCGCGCGCGACGCGACCGCGGCGACGACGACGGCGCCATTCTCCGACAGATTCTCCGTCGCGGCGCGCTCATTTTTCTGTTCGGCTTCCTGCTCTCGGGCTTTCCGTTCTTCACCTTCCCGCCCGCGATGCCCGACGCGTCGTTTCTCGAGCGCGTGGTGCACCGCATCGAGCATTGGCGCGTGTTGGGCGTGTTGCAACGCATCGGCTTGGCGTATGTGTTCGGCGGCCTGTTCACGTGGCGCACGACGCTCCGGCAGCAGCTCGCCATCCTTGTCGTGCTGCTGTTCGGATACTGGGCGCTGATGACGATGGTGCCGGTGCCGGATACCGGCGTGGCCGGCCGCTTTGTGCTCGACCAACCCGACCGCCTGCTCAGCGCCTGGCTCGACCGCACGATCCTCGGCACCGATCATCTGTGGGTCGGCGCCAAGACGTGGGATCCCGAGGGGCTGCTCAGCACGATCCCGGCGATCGCCACGATGATGCTCGGCACCTTCGCCGGACGATGGATCGCGCATCGGGAGCGCCCGCTCACCGATCGCCTTGCGGGGGTGTTTGCCGTTGGTGCGCTGACGATGATGCTGGGACTCGTGTGGCACTGGGTCTTTCCGATCAACAAGAGCATCTGGTCCAGCTCGTACGTGCTCTTCACCGCGGGCATGGGCGCCGTCTCGCTCGCCACCTGCATGTGGATCATCGACGTGATGCAGGTGCGACGCTGGACGCTGCCGTTCGTCGTGTACGGCACCAATCCGATGCTCGCGTTTCTTGGGTCAGGATTGATGGCGCGCGTGATCTCATCCATCTGGACCTGGGAAGACGCGGCCGGCGCTCGGACCTCCGCGCAAGGATTCGTGTTCAACACCCTGTACGCGTCGTGGCTTCCGCCGCGGGAAGCTTCGTTCGCGTACGCCCTCAGCTTCGTCGCCCTCTGGTTCCTGATGCTCTGGGGCGCGTGGAAGCGAGGGTTCGTCCTCAAGGTCTGACGATGACGCCTTTTCGGCTCACCCGTACCGTTCGTCGCCATTCGCTCGCGCTCGTGGCGGGTCTGCTGCTGCTCGCGCCCACTCCGGCCGCCAACGCGGAATCCGCCAACGCGGAATCCGCCAACGCGGAATCCGCGACGGCGGGGATGGTGCGCACCGTGCAAACGCGTCCGACGCGGCAGGCCAAGCGTCCGACGCCCCCGAAGAAGACCCCCGCAACGCGCGGGTCACGCAGTTCGCGCGCGAGGCGCACTCGCGCGCCCATCGTCCAAGTACTGCGCTTCACGTCCCCGCGTAGCGAAGCCGCGCTCACCAGTGATCTCACGACGCTGTTGAGCAGCCGTACGCGTCATGGCGAGTGGGGGGCCATGGTCATCAGTATCACGCGCGGCGATACCCTGTTCGCGCACGGCGCCGACAGCAAGATGGTGCCGGCCAGCACGATGAAGCTGTTCACCGCGGCCATCGCGTTCGAGAAGCTCGGCCCGGAGCACACCTTTAGTACCGATGTGCTCCGTGACGGGCCGTTGGAGGCCAATGGCGTGGTCCGCGGCAATCTCGTGCTCCGCGGTGATGGCGATCCCTCGCTGTCGCCTCGCTTTGTGCGTGGTGGCCCGGACGCCTCGATGACGATGCTGGCGCGCCTTTTGGCCGGTGCCGGCATCACGCGGGTCACGGGCGATCTGGTGGCGGACGCCTCGGCGCTCGAAATGCGGGGTATCCCGGAAGGCTGGCTCACCCGCTACGCCGGTGCGGCGTACGCCGCGCCGTTTTCGGCGCTGACCCTCAACGAGAACATCGTGATTGTCGCCGTCACCGCAGGCGGCGTTGGCGGCGCGGGCACGGTCTTTCTCGAACCGGCCACGCGGGGGCTCACGATTACCAACACAGTGCGTACCGTGGCTGGCAGCCGTACGCGCATCAGCGCGCGTCTCGTCGGCCATGATCGCGTGATTGTCTCGGGCACGGTCGGGGCGCGCGCGGGCACGGTGCGCTCTCAGTTGGTGGTTGGCGACCCTGCCACCTTCACCGGCGGGGCCTTCCGCGCCGCGCTGGAAGAGCAGGGCGTTCTGGTTGACGGCGCGCTGCGCGTGGGGCGCACGCCGGAGAACGCGACGCTGGTCACCAGTTTGCCGTCGCCGCCATTGGCCCGTCTGATCTCCACGATGAACCGTGAGAGCATCAACATCTTTGCCGAACTGCTATTCCGCGGAGCAGCCCGCGGCCCGAACAAGCAGACGCTGGGATCGGCCGAGAATGCGTCGGCGACGTTGAACGACTTCATGGTGCGTCAAGTCGGCGCCTCCCCGGACGCGGTGCGTGTTACCGATGGCAGCGGCCTCTCGGTGCTCGACCGCGTGACGCCGCGTGCGTTGGTGCAACTGCTGGCGCACGCCCATCGCGCCCCGTGGGGGAGCGCGTTCCACGCGTCGTTGCCGGTGGCTGGTGAATCCGAACTGTTGCGTAATCGCATGCGCGCCACGCCGGCGCAGGGGAACCTCCACGCCAAGACGGGCACCACGAATGACGTGATTGGCCTCTCGGGCTACGTGACGGCCGAGAACGGCGAGATCCTCGCGTTCGCGTTCCTGTACAACGGCAAGGACCGCTCGCACGCGCGTGAGACGATCGACGCCATGGGCCCCACCATGGCGGCATTCTCGCGGGAATGAGCTGGGCGCGGCGCGTCAGCGATGCTTCAGCGCCGCGTCAGCGATGCTTCAGCGATGCTTCAGCGTCGCGTGGTCCGACGCGTCTTGCGCGCCGCGCCGGTGGGCAGCGCGCCGCGAACGAGGCGTGCACCGACCGCCGGGTTGAGATCGGCACCGCTCGCGGTACGTCCCGTGACCGACATGCTGGCGGTAAACCCCGATGCGCTCGCGCCCGTGGCGATCGTGCTGTTGTAGCCCACGGCGAACGCACCGCCGGCTCCGCTTGGTGATCCAGTCACACTCCACAGCAAATCCGTCGTCCCGCTGCTCATCGCGCTCCAGTTCGTACCGTCGAACCGCAACAGCGTGCCTTGTTCGCCAGTGGCGTACAGGTCCGAGACACCCGTCCCCCACACGGAAGTGAGCACGCGGCTGCTCCCGGTGTTCACGCTGCTCCATGTGCTTCCATTGAAGCCGAAGGCGATGCCACCGGTTCCGCTGGACGATTCACCGACGCTCGTGGCGCCGGTTCCGCTCGACCACACGCCGGCCAGCGTGCCGGACGTGCTGACGGCCACATTGCGCCAGCTGCTTCCGGTGAAACGAAGCGCCGTGCCGATCTCACCAGTCGCGATGACATCGTTGGCCGACGTCCCGTGAATGGCCCAGAGGGCCGATCCGGCCGTCGTCACCGTCGACCACGCACTACCGTTGAAGCGCACGATTTCACCGGCCGACGTGACCGCGTACACGTTGCTCGCGCTCGATCCCCAGATCGCGTAGATGCTGGCGGTCGACGGAAAGGACATGGCGGCCCACGACGTGCCATCGAAGCGCAGCATCGTCCCATTGTCACCGCCGGCAAAGGCCTCTGTGCTGGTGGCGCCCCACACGGCACTCAGCGTCGCGGTGGTCGGCGTCGTTTGCCGGCTCCAGGTCGAACCGTTCCAGCGATAGACGAATCCGAATTCGCCGACGGCCCAGGAATTCGACGCCGACGTCGACCAGACATCGATCAGATCGGGGGCGAGGCTGACCGTCGACCAGGTCGAGCCCGTCATGCGCATGGTACTGCCGCGCTGGCCACTCGCCCAGACGTTGCCGGCGGGATCAGTAGAGACGCTGAACAGCAGCGGTGCGTACGGCGTCGTCACGTGCGTCAGCGATCCACCGTTCAGCAGCAGCACGCCGTCGTCGCTGGCGATGTACATGCGCGCATCTGTCGCCGAGACGCTGCTGACCGCGTGCAAGTCGGCGGTGATACCGCCGGTGTTCACCGCCCGCCACGTGGTCCCGTTGAAGGAGAGGACCGTCCCGAACGTTCCGACGGCCACCACATTCGCGGTGCTTTGCCCCGAGACCCCGAGGAGTGATTCCGTCGTCGGCGACGACTGTCGGGTCCACGCCCCATTGGCGTAGCGCAGAATTTCCCCGTTGTCGCCGACCGCGAAGGCCGACGCGCCGCTCACCCAGATGCTGTTGAGCGTCTGCGTCGATCCGGTGGTGGTGGTGCTCCACGCGGTGCCGTTCCAGCGAAGGGCGGTGCCGTTGGCGCCCACGGCGAACCCGTTGGTGGCACTCTCCATGAACACGCCGTTCAGTCGCCGGGCCGTACCCGACGCGGTGGCAGTCCAGCTGTTGCCGTCGAATCGTACGATCACGCCGCCTGTCCCGACCGCCACGACGTTGCTCGAGGAGCTGCCATGCACGGCGAGGAACTGCGTGCCAAAGGACGCGCCGCGCGCGGCCAACGTCCAGAGACTGCCGTTCCAGCGATAGACGTCGCCGTCTTGATTCACGGCGAACGCGGTGGTGGCATCGAACCCGCGAATCGACACGACATCGTCAACGAGCGCGCCGCCAAGCCGGGAGGCGGTCCAACTCGTGGCGAGTCGCGACCCGACGGCGACGGTCACGGTATCCCGCTTGGTGACGTCGGCCACCGAGGTGGCCGTGATCAGTGCGGAACCCGCGGCCACTCCGCGTACCACACCGCCGCTGCTGACGGTCGCGACGCTCGGCGCCGCTGATGTCCAGGTGACCTGCGTCGAGATGCCGGGATCGCCGGCGACGGCGGCGGTCAGCTGTGCCGTACCGCCTACCATAACCGTCACACCACCCTGGGCGATCGAGACCGTGACTGGTCGGCTGGACACAGAAATCGTCGACGTAGCGAGCTTGGTCGTGTCGGCCACCGAAAGCACGGTAATCGTGGCCCCGCCGGCGGCTCGCGCCGTGACCACTCCGCTGGTGCTGACCACCGCCACCGCTTCGTTGCTCGAGCGATACGAGACGGCGGCGGACAGCGATCCCTGCACGCTGACCGTGGGGCTCAGCTGCACCGTCTGACCCACGAGGATCGCGGCCGAGGCGGGCGCGACGCTGACAGCTTGGACGATGGGTTGCACCGTCACGGTCGAACTGGCGCGCCGGGTGGTGTCGGCTTGCGAAATCGCGACGACGGTGGTGGTGCCGAAGCCGGTCGCGGTGACCTCTCCATCAGTCGTGACCGACGCGACGGCGGCATTGCTGCTGCGCCACGTCACGGCGGTGCTGAGCCCCTGATCCGCGGTCACCGTGGCCACCAGCGTCCGCTGCTCAGCGAGGGAAAGGATGAGGCTGCCCGGCGCGACCACCACGGTCGGTGCCGTGCGGACAGTGACCGTCGCGGTCGCGTGCTTGGTGGTGTCGCCGGCGGCGATGGCTGTGATGGTGGCGCTGCCCACCGCCAAGGCGGTGACGTCACCCAATCCCGAGATCGAGGCGATTGCGGGATTCGAGGAGCGCCAGATCACCGCGGTCGAGACGCCGACATCGCCGAGAACGGTCGCCGCGAGGCGACGGATCTCACCAAGCACCATCGTGCTCGCAGACGGCGTAATGGCCATGCTGCTCACGGCCGGCGAGACGATGATCGTCGCGACGGCCCGCCGCGTCGAATCGGCCAGCGAGATCGCGGAGACCGTGGTCGCGCCGTAGGCGACTGCCGTGACGACGCCGCTGGCAGACACCGACGCGATCGCGGCATTGGACGTACGCCAACGGACCTCGGTGCTGACCCCCGCCTCGGCCTGCACGGCCGCGCTCAATGCACGCTGTTCACCAAGCCCCAGGGTCACACTGCTCGGTGAGACCGTCACGGTTGGGGCGGCGCGCACGGTGATGAGTGCCGTGACCCGCTGCGTGGTGTCGGCTTGCGCGATCACCGTGATCATGGCCGTCCCGGCGGCGACACCCGAGACGAGCCCAGTGGCCGAAACGGAAGCGACCGCCGGATTTCCAGACCGCCAGAGCACCGCGCGAGTGAGTCCGGCGTCAGCGCTGACCGACGCAGCCAGTTGCCGCGTTTCCCCCGTGAAGATGGACACGGCGGCTGGCGTCACCTCGAGGTCGCGGACGACCGGCACCACGGTGACCGTCGCGGTCGCGCGGCGTGTGGTATCGGCGACGGCGATGGCCGAGATCGTGGTGGTCCCCATGGCCACAGCGGTGAGCTGACCGGTCTGCCCGATGATGGCGACCGACGGATTCGCGGACCGCCAAATGACGTCGGTGCTCAGCCCCGATTCGATGGTCACCTGCGCTCGCAGGAGACGACTTTCACCCGCGCCGAGCGCTACGGCCTCAGGGTCGATCGTCACCGACCGAGCGGGAAGGACAGTCATGATGAGCGAATCGCGCGCGCGTGGATCGGCGACGGCGAAGGCACGAATGACGGTGCGTCCGATGGTCAGCGCCGTGATCGTGCCGTCGCCGGCGACCGACGCGACCGACGCATTGTCGCTGGACCAGCTCAGGGCACGCGACTCGGTGCTGTCGACATCGATGGTCGCGGGCACGGTCTGGTGATCGCCAACCCAGAGCGTGGAGGCGGCACTCGCGAGCGCAACGCTGCGCGCCGTGGTGACGAACAGCTGCGCGGTCGCCACGACGCGTGGGTCCGCGATCGACTGAACGCGGATGACGGTGCTGCCGGGCGTGACGCCGGTCACGACGCCGTCGCTGTTGGCGGAGGCCACTGACGGATCCGTGGAGCTCCAGCGCAGCGCGGTGACGGCACCGTAATCGGCATCGAGGGACGTGGTGAACCGCTGAGGGTCCCCCGCACGGATCGTCGCCGCGAGGGGTGCGATGGTAATCGTGCGCACGGCCAGAACAGCGACGGCGACTTCCAGCGATAGTGTGCCGACATGCGCCCGCACCACGGTTCGGCCGGGGGCGCGGGCAGTGATGACGGCCGTGGTGCCGGAGCCGGCAACATCGGCAACCGTGATGTCGTCGCTGCTCCAACTCACCTTGGGGGCACTGATCACCGTGCCGGCGGCGTCACGCACCGAAATGGTGAGCGCTTCCGACGCCCCGACGGCGGTAAGGTTCACCGTGCCGGTCGAGAGTTCGACCTTGGCGGGCGTGCTGACATTCGTTCCAGCGATGCCGTCTGCCACACCGGCACAGGCCGTGAGCACAGGAGCGGCCAGCAAGAACACACGAACCCAACGCGGCGCACGGCGGCGCGATCCGGAACGAGAGAAGACAGGAGGAAGCATAGCGGGGGCACGTACCGTCGAAGGGCGAATTCGCTGTCGTTCGGCTCCGGGCGAATACCCACGATGCGCCGCGGGTCGTCATCGGAACCAGTCGGTTCTCAGACGACCCACGACGCGATCCGGCACTGAAACGTGTGCGACCCGAGGGGCGCTATCACATTGCCGGCACAACCGTTACGGCGTCGGTTATGCCGATCGGTGGACGCTACCGGCGACGTCTGGCGCGCGCGGCTCCATGCGGCTGGGGGCCGCGCGAGGGCACGCCCCATGCGGTCGCCGACGGTTCCAGCGTGCCCGTTGCCACTCCATCTGCGGCGGTGCCACCCGCACGCAGGGCCGCCGCGTTGCTGCTGCTGGCGAGGACCACGCTGTTGAGCCCAACGGCGAAGCCGCCGCCCGCGGCGCTGGCGGTGCCGGAGACTGACCAGAGTAAATCGGTCGTGCCCGTTGGGATGGTGGACCAGGCGCTGCCGTTGAAGCGCAACAAGGTGCCGGCAGCCCCCGTCGCAACGAGGTCGGTCTCGGTCAGGCCCCAAATCGCCGTGAGTGGCGGCGCACCGGGCTGCAGCGAGTTCCAGCTGCTCCCGTTGTACCGCAGTGCGACGCCCGCGGTGCCGGTATTGGTTAGGCCGGAGACGTAAACACTCGTACTGCCGGTAAGCCATACGCCTGTGAGCGCGCCGGCCGGCGGTGCGGGGAGTGCGGTCCATGTCGCCCCGGTCTGACGCAGGATCACCCCGTTCTCTCCGGTCACGTACACATCATTTGCCGAAGCGCCGAAGATCGACCAGAGCGGGCTGTTGGCCGTGCCGCTCAGCGTCCACGCGGTCCCGTTGAACCGGAAAATCTCTCCGGCACTCGTGGTCGCGTACACGTTGTTCGCGGCGGTCCCCCACAGTGCGGAAACGGTGCTGGTGCTCGGAAAGTCGATGCGGCTCCAGGTCGCCCCGTTCCAGCGCAGCATCACGCCGTCCTCGCCACCGGCGAACGCGTCGTTGGCGCCGACGGCCCACACCGTGAGCAGCGCGGCGACGGTCGGCGTTTGCTGCCGCGTCCACATCGCCCCGTTCCAGCGATAGACGAAGCCGAATTCCCCGACCGCCCACGCGTTGTTGGCGGCCGTGGTCCACACGTCGAGCAGATCAGGCGCAAGGTTGTTCGTGGTCCACGGTGTTCCGCCGGCATCGGCACTGCGCAACACCGCGCCGCGTTCGCCGCTGGTCCACGCGGTCCCCGTGGCATCCACACTGATACCGAAAAGCTGCGGCGCATAGGGTGTGTTCACCAGCGTGGCGGTGGTGCCGTCGAGCTGCGCCACGCCTCCATCGCCTACCACATAGCGTCGGCCACCGTTGGCCGCCGAACCGCTTACCTGATACAGGTTGCCGGCCAATCCCCCCACGCTGAGCACCGACCACGTCGCACCGTTCCAGCGCAGCAGCGTACCGTTCGAGCCCACGATCACTACGTCGGTGGCGCTCTGTCCATGCACACCGTAAAGCAGTTCCGCACTCGGCACGGTGAGGCGCGACCAAGTGCTACCGACGCGACGCAACACCTCGCTGTTCGCGCCGACCGCGTACACGACGTTGTCGCCGCCCCACACGCCGTTCAGGGTCTGCGTGGAGTTGATGGTCTCCGTGCTCCACGTCGTGGTGGCCAGCCGCAACACGGTACCGTTGTCGCCGGCCGCCCAGGCGACGGTCTGACTCTCCACCCAGACGGCGTTGAGCGTTCGGGTGGTCCCCGAGGTCATCGTGCTCCACGCCGTACCGTTCCAGCGCGCAATCGCGCCGTTGCTGCCCACCGCGAGGATGTTGGTGGCCGATGAGCCGTGGAGTGCCAGATAATCGGCACCGTTCGACAGCGACAGCGCCCACGTGGTGCCGTTCCAGTTATAGATGTCGCCCTGGAGATCGATGGCGAACACGTTCGTGGCGCTCACGGCATAAATCGACAGGAGATCGTCGCGCAACACACCGCCCAGTCGCGATGCGCTCCACGCGGCGCCCAGACGAGGCACGACATTCAGCGTGACCGTGTCGCGCTTGGTGCGATCGGCCACCGACGTGGCGGTGATTAACGTGCTGCCGAGACTCACCGCGCTCACGACGCCTTGTGCGCTGATTGTGGCGACACCGCCCGCGCTCGAGCTCCATGTGACACCGGTGGCGACACCCGGATCGGCATTGACCACCGCCGTGAGCGTGGTGCTGGTGCCGGTGTTGATGCCGATGTTGCGTTGGGTGATGCTCACCGTGCCCGGACGAGGCGCCACCGTGATCACGCTGGTGGCCCGGCGCAGGGTGTCGGCGGTGGACAGCACGGTAACGGTGGTCGTGCCCAGCGCCACCGCGGTCACGAGGCCGGTGGTGCTCACGGTGGCCGCGGCGGGATTACTGGAGCGCCACGTCACCGTCTGCGCGGCGCCCACGTCGGCCGTGACCGTCGCGGTGAGCTGCTGCGTGGCGTTGATGAACAGCGAGGCCGTGGTCGGTGTCATGGCGACGGTGCGCACGACGGGAATCACGTTCACCGTGGTCGTGGCCCGCAGCGCGGTGTCGCCGACCGAGACCGCCGTGATGGTCGCGATCCCCTGCGCGACACCGGACACCACCCCCGCCGCCGACACAGTGGCGATCGTGGCAGCGCTCGTGCGCCAGGTCACCGTGGCGGGGAGCCCGGCATCGATCTGCACCGTGGCCTGAAGCGCCTGTGTTTGTCCGGCGCCCAGCGATACGGTGGCTGGGGTGACGCTGATGTTGCGCACCCCCTGCACGGTGATGCTGGCCGTGGTACTCACGCGGGTATCGGCCACGGAGGTTACGCGAATGGAGGCGGTGCCGATCGCGACCGCGGTCACGAGCCCCGTGCTGTTCACGGTGGCGACCGTGGGGGACTCACTGGTCCATGTGACGCCAGTACCAGCACCGTTGATGGCGTCGACCACGGCGTTGAGCGACTGCGTTTCACCCACGCGGATCGTGGCCACCGTGGGTGTCACCGCGATGCTTCGCACGGTGGGCGGGTTCACCACCACCGGGGGACCCGCGGAGTCTCCCCCGCCGCCGCAGGCCACCAGCGCGAGCGTAAGCACGATGGCCCGCGAACGACGTAGGATCGACGGGAGGCGAGTCCGAGACGACGAAGCTGAGTGCATGGCGTGGAGAAAGTGACAGGCGAGCCGACCCGGAGGCGAGCAGGGACTCCGGAAGCCGGAGTACCCGTCCCGACCTACGCCGACGGAATAGTGACGGTGCTGAATTCCTGCGTGTCGCGCGGCGCGGTCATCGCCGCCGGATTGAGAATGTCGTCGAGCTGCTCGCGTGTGAGCAGCTTCCGCTCGAGGACCAGGTCGAACACCCCACGTCCGCTGGCGAGGGCCGTCTTTGCGATATCGGTCGCGATTTCGTAGCCCAGCACGGGCACCAGCGCCGTCACGATGCCGATGGAATGCTCTACGAAGTAGCGCATGCGGTCGGCATTGGCGGTGATCCCGGTGACACACCGCTCACGCAGCACGATACAGGCGTTGCGCAACATGTCGAGGCCGCGCAACAGACGATACGCAATCACGGGCTCGAACGCATTGAGCTGGAGCTGTCCGGCCTCGGCCGCCATCGTCACGGTTACGTCACCGCCGATCACTTCGAAGCACACCTGATTGACGACTTCGGGAATGACCGGATTGACCTTGCCCGGCATGATCGACGAACCGGGCTGCATGGCCGGCAGGTTGATCTCGCCAAAGCCGGCCCGCGGCCCCGACGACAGCAGGCGGAGATCATTGCAGATCTTGGACAGTTTGGTGGCCGTGCGTTTCATCACGCCGGAGAGCTGCACGAAGGCGCCGGTGTCGCTGGTGGCTTCCACGAGATCGAACGCGGTGATCACGGGGACCTCAGCGATCACGGCGAGATGCCGGCACGCCAGCTCGGCATAGCCCGGCGGTGCATTGATGCCGGTGCCGATCGCCGTCGCGCCGAGATTGATCTCGCAAATCAACGACTGCGCTTCGCCCAGGCGGTCCACGTCCTCCTGCAACGTGTGCGCGAACGCCATGAATTCCTGACCCAGCGTCATCGGCACGGCGTCCTGCATCTGCGTGCGGCCCATCTTGATCAGCGGCGCGAACTCGACGCCCTTGGCGCCGAACGCATCGGCCAGACGCGCCAGCTCGATGCGGAAGCCCGAGAGGCTCTTGTGCAGCGCAATGCGGACGGCCGTGGGATAGACGTCGTTGGTGGACTGGCTGAGGTTGACGTGATCGTTGGGAGAGATCACCTCGTACGCGCCACGTTGTTGATTGCTGAGCTCGAGCGCGCGGTTCGCGATCACTTCGTTGGCGTTCATGTTGGTGGAGGTCCCGGCGCCCCCTTGAATCATGTCTACCAGAAAGTGCTCATGATGCCGTCCGGCGCGTATTTCGCGGGCGGCACGGATGATCACTTCGGCATGCTCCGGTTCCAGCAGGCCGAGCTCGAAGTTCGTTTGCGCGGCGGCCTCCTTCACCGCTGCCAGCGATTCGATCAGCACCGGGAATTCGCGCAGCGGAATGCCGGTGATCGGGAAATTCTCGAGGGCGCGCAGCGTCTGCACGCCGTACAGCGCCTCGTAGGGCACGTCGCGCTCGCCAAGGAGGTCGTGCTCCTGGCGGGTGCGATGGCCGCCGAAGCCGAGCGTGCGTCCTCGCCCCACGAGCGTGGCGTCAGCGCGGCGCAGGCGCATGGAAATCGCACGGGCGGCGCGGGCCACGAGCGCGGCGTAGAGCTGCGGGGCTTCGCGCGTAATGTCGTCGAGCTGGGCCCGGGCCAGCACCATAGCGATGCCGGGCATGATCACGCGCGCGGTCGTGCCGTGGGCGGAGTCATCGAGCAGTAGCCCCTCGCCCACCGCTTCGCCGGCGCCGAGGGTCACGAGGCGGGTGGTGCGGCCGTCGGACGACTTTTCGATCGCCACGGCGCCGCTCATCAGGATGGCGAAGCGCTGCCGCGCCTCCCCTTCGGAAAAAATCGTCTCGTCGGGAACAAGGGACAGCGGCGTGACGTGCCGCGAAAGCTTCCAAAGGTGCGCGTCGGTAAAGCCCTCGAGGAACGAGGTCGCACGCAGCGCATCGGCGATTTCAGCCGGAGTCGTCATGGGGGGGAGTAAGGGTGGAAACCTGCTAAACGGAAGCTGCCCGACGAACCTGCCTCTCGCCACCAGTCGATTGCGGCGATATCGTCGGTCTGATGAGAAGCAGACCATTTGTGGTACCATCTCGTCACCCGACCCTGTTCCGGAGCCTCACGTGCCCTTGTCCCGTCGTGACTTCCTCGAGCGCTCCGCCGCGCTGGCCGCTGCCGGCTTCGTTCCCCGTCTTCCCGAGGACTTCGGGCAGGCATTGAGCCAGACGGCCGGCCCGGCGACCCAGCGCCCGGGATTCCGCGGGCGTCCGCTGGTGGTGTCGTCGTCGAACGGCATCAAGGGCGTGAAGGTCGCCTACGACAAGATGCTGACCGGCGAAGACCCGCTCGATGCGGCCATCGCCGGTGTCAATCTGGTCGAGCTCGATCCGACCGATCAGTCGGTGGGGCTGGGTGGTTTGCCGAATGAGGAGGGGGTCGTGCAGCTCGACGCCTCGTGTATGCACGGCCCGACCCGCCGGGCGGGCTCGGTGGCCGCGATCGAGGGGATCGCTACGCCGTCGCTGGTGGCCAAAGCGGTGATGGACTACACCGACCACGTCATGCTGGTCGGCGCCGGCGCCACCAAGTTCGCCAAGGCGATGGGGTTCACGGAGCAGAATCTGCTCACCGAGCAGTCGCGCCAGGACTGGATGCGCTGGAAATCGCGGCTGAACGCCAACGACGCGTGGCTCGATCACGACCGGGACATCACGATCAAGTTCACGACGGGCACGATCAACATGAACGCCGTGAATGGGGCGGGGGACATCGGCTCGGTGACCACCACGAGTGGCATGGCGTGGAAGGTGCCGGGCCGCATCGGGGACTCGCCGGTGATCGGGGCCGGTCAGTACTGCGATAATCTGGTCGGCGCCGCCGGCAGCACGGGGCGCGGCGAGGCGAACATCAAGACCTGCGCGTCGTTCCTGATCGTGGAGTTCATGCGCCAGGGGCTCGGGCCGCAGGAGGCCTGTCTCAAGACCCTCGAGCGCGTGGTGGCCATGACCGAAACGCGCCTGATGGGCCCCAACGGCCGCCCGAAGTTCGACTTGGAGTTTTATGCGCTCACCAAGGACGGCCGCTTCGGCGGCGCCACGCTGTATTCGGGTGGGAAGTTCGCGGTGTGCGATGAGAAGGGCGCGCGGTTGGAGGAGGCGGCGTATCTGCTCAAACGGTGAAAGTTGGGTGCTGACGCTCCTTGGGTGAAAACTCCCTAGGGCGCAGGAAGGAGGGTATCAGGGAAGAGGAAGCAGGGGAACAGCGCGCGGTTCCCTGCCTCCTGCCCCCTGATACCCTCCCCCCTGCTCCCTAGGGGGTTCGCAGTTGCAGTAAGTTGCGGCATGTCCGATTCCACCCTCCCGACCCCCTACGCCCCCGCGCTGGTCGAGCCCAAGTGGCGCGCCCGCTGGGCCGAACGTGGCACGAACCACGCCGCTCTCGACAACGCGGCGCGTCCGTTCTACGCGCTCATGATGTTTCCGTATCCGTCGGCCGAAGGGCTGCACGTAGGGAACTTGTTCGCGTTTACCGGCAGCGACATCTCGGCTCGCTATCACCGCCTGCTGGGACACGACGTGTTCCAGCCGCTCGGCTATGATGCGTTCGGCATCCACTCGGAGAATTACGCGCTCAAGGTCGGCGCGCACCCGATGGAGCTCACGCCGAAGAACGTCGCGAATTTTCAGCGGCAGCTCGAGCGCGCGGGGCTGATGGTCGATTGGCGTCAGAAGGTCGACACGTCGCGCCCGGACTACTACAAGTGGACGCAGTGGGTCTTCCTGCAGCTGTACAAGCAGGGACTCGCGTACAAGAAAGCGGCGGCGGTGAACTGGTGCCCCACCGACATGACGGTGCTCGCCAACGAACAGGTCGAAGGCGGGTTGTGCGAGCGGTGCGGCACGGCCGTCGAGCAGCGCTTTCTCGAGCAGTGGTTTTTCCGTATTTCGGCCTATGCCGAACGGCTGCTGAACAACCTCGAGTGGCTTGACTGGTCGCCGATCACGAAGTCGGCGCAGAAGAACTGGATCGGCCGCTCCGAAGGTGCCGAACTGTCGTTCCGCGTGAACGGGCAAGACGACACGGTCACGGTGTTCACGACGCGCCCCGACACGATCTTCGGCGCGACGTACCTCGTGCTGGCGCCCGAACATCCGCTGGTGGCCTCGTTCACGACCGACGCGCAACGCGAGGCGGTGCAGGGCTATCAAGACGCGACCAAGAAGCAGGATCTGATCGCGCGGAAAAGCAGCAAGGACAAGACCGGCGTCTTCACCGGCGCGACGGCGGTGAATCCGGCCACGGGCGCGAACATTCCGATCTGGATCGCCGACTACGTGCTCATGCAGTACGGCACCGGCGCCATCATGGCCGTGCCTGGACACGACGAGCGCGATTTCGAATTTGCACAGGTGTTCGATCTGCCGATCGTGCGCGTGGTGGCCGGTCCCGACGACGCGGCCGACACGCCGTTTGGCGAGTCGGCGTTTACCGACGACGCGGAGGGCCGCCTGGTGAATTCGGGCGCGTTCGACGGGCAGCCGGTGGCTGACGCCAAGCGTACGGTGACCGACTGGCTCACCGCCGGTGGGCACGGAAGGAGCGTGGTGAACTTCCGGTTGCACGACTGGTGCATTTCCCGTCAGCGCTACTGGGGACCGCCGATCCCGATCATCTATTGCGACGCGTGCGGCACCGTGCCGGTGCCCGAGTCGCAACTGCCGGTGGAGTTGCCGTACATTCCCGACTTCAAGCCCGACGACTCCGGCATCTCGCCGCTGGCGCGCCACGAGGAGTGGTACCGCGTGCCGTGTCCTACGTGCGGCGCACCGGCCCGACGGGAAACCGACGTATCGGACACGTTTCTTGACAGCGCGTGGTATTTCCTGCGCTATCCGAGCGCGAGGCGCAGCGATGTGGCGTTCGACAGCGAACTGACCAAACGGTGGCTGCCGGTGGATTCGTACATCGGCGGCAACGAGCACGCCGTGTTGCACCTGTTGTACTCGCGCTTCGTGACCATGGTGATGAAGGACGCGGGGCATATCGATTTCGAAGAGCCGTTTACGCGGTTCCGTGCGCACGGCATGATCATCCGCGAAGGCGCGAAGATGTCGAAGTCGAAGGGCAATGTGATCAATCCCGATGTGTACATGGAAGAGTGGGGCGCCGACGCGTTCCGCATGTATCTCATGTTCCTGGGACCCTACGAAGAGGGCGGCGACTTCCGTGATCAGGGGATCAGTGGCGTGCGCCGTTTCCTCGACCGGCTGTGGGCGTCGGTACGTGATGCGCGCACGGACGTGGCGGCCGATGCGAACGTGACGCGACAGATCCATCGCACGATCAAGAAGGTGGGCGAGGACACCGCAACGCTGAGCTACAACACGGCGATCGCGGCGATGATGGAGTGTCTCAATCACGTGCGCTCGGGCGACCGCTTGGTGCACCGCGAGGAGGTGCTGCCGCTGGTGCAGCTGGTGGCGGCCTATGCGCCGCATTTCGCCGAGGAGTGCTGGGAGTTGCTCGGACACACCGGCAGCGTCTTTGACGGCGGCTGGCCGGCGTTCGATCCGGCTCTGCTGGTGGACAACGAGGTCGATCTCGTGGTGCAGGTGAACGGCAAGGTGCGCGGCAAGCTGCGCGTTGCCGTGGATGTCACGCAGGATGCCGCCATGGTTGCCGCGATGGCCGATGCCGGCATCGCCAGGTTTGCCGTCGGTGAGATCAAGAAGGTGATCTTCGTGCCGAAGCGTCTGCTCAACATCGTGGTGTGAGCGCCGTCAACGGGTGAATAAGCCGCTCGCTCGGCTGGTTCACCCGGAGCTGCGGTGAGTACTCAGGTGGCAGGTCGTTCACCACGCGTTTGACGCCGTCCATCAGCTTCGGCATGCCGAAGTTGATGACGAGCCCGAGCGGGAGTTGAGCTAACCGTAGGTACGTGAGCAGCTGCCGAGTGTGCGCCGACGAATTGGTTTCTTGGGCCTTCACTTCAATGATCAGCCGGCCGTTGACAATCAGATCGGCGCGGAAGGCATTCTCGTAGCGATCTCCCTCGAAGTCGAAGGAGATCGCTTTTTGTCGATCAACCGCGAATCCTTCACGCACCAGCGTGCGAAAGAGGAAGGTCTCGTAGGCGTTCTCGAGCATCCCCGATCGGAATTTCCTGTGAATTCGGAGCGCGGCGTTCAGGCAGGCTCCCGTCAGGTCATCGGGGTGGATGTGCATGGAAGTGCCCGCTTCGGAGGATTGGGTGTGTCGATCTGAATCAGATGGTTCACGCGAAGATCGCGAAGGGTCGCGAAAGGTCGCGAAGAACGGCGACAGCGTTACATGTTTTGTTTGCTTTTCTTCGCGTGCCGTCGCGGCGCTTCGCGCCCTTCGCGTGAACCAACGATCTCTAGGACGCCACGAACCTATCCGTCCGCACACGAACCACTGTCATCAAATGATTGCCGGCGGGAGCACAGGAACGCCGTGGGAAACCTCCACGCCGGTTCGCGTTTCGGACCAGTCGCAGGCCGAGTCCTCAAGCCCGGTGACAAGCTGGAGCGCCGGTCGGGCGCACAGGCGTTTCACGCATTCGTTGTACGGGAATTCAGGCGCTGCGTGGGGGCTACGCCTGAGTACGCCATCGCCATCGCAACGAACGGGCGTTGGGCAGCGTTAACCTCACGGACAGCCCCCGTGACGCTTGCCGACTTTGCTGTCGTATGCTGAGCGTCGTTCCCGACCCGCCGTGCGCCCC
>CAIUOO010000403.1 GCA_903900795.1 uncultured Gemmatimonadota bacterium
CCACACCGTGGACATGACGATGGCTCGATCCTCCCTGTTCGCCGCGCTCGCGTTGGCAGCGCTCGCTTCCCCGCTCGCGGCCCCGCTGTCGGCCCCGCTGTCCGCGCAGGCCCCCGAGGCGATTCCGGCCAAGTACGCCGATATCGCGAACCGCATCATCGCCGCCGCTCAGGCCGACTCGGCTGGGGCTTGGAATCGCATCGCTGAACTCACCGATCGATTCGGCCATCGCCTGTCGGGCTCCAAGGCCCTCGAAGACGCGATCGTGTGGACCGCCGCCACCATGGAGAAAGACGGCCTCGCCAATGTGAAGCGCGAAAAGGTGATGGTACCGCATTGGGTACGCGGCGCCGAGTCGCTGGAGCTGGTCGCGCCGCGTCGGCAGCTGATGCCCATGCTCGGACTCGGCGGCAGCATCGCCACGCCGGCTGCCGGCATTACCGCCGAGGTAATGGTGGTGGCCAGCTTCGAAGAGCTCACGCAGCGCGCGAGTGAAGCGAAGGGCAAAATCGTGCTGTATGATGCCGAGTGGCGCGACTACGGCTACAACGGTGCGTTCCGCCGACTTGGTGCGATTGCCGCCGCCAAGGTCGGTGCCGTGGCATCGCTGGCGCGCGCCGCGGGTCCGTACAGCATGCGCACGCCGCACACCGGCAGCATGAGCTATGACTCCACGGTGAAAAAGATTCCGCACGCCAGCGTGACGTCGGAAGACGCGATGA
Organism: uncultured Gemmatimonadota bacterium; assembly: GCA_903900795.1. GTDB lineage: Bacteria > Gemmatimonadota > Gemmatimonadetes > Gemmatimonadales > Gemmatimonadaceae > Gemmatimonas. Next base: position 723 of record CAIUOO010000403.1, read on the forward strand.
TGATGCGTCGCATGATCAATCGCGGCGACACGGTGCGCGTGACGCTCAAGATGAGCGCGAAGATGTTGCCCGACGCGCAGAGCCACAACGTGATGGGTGAACTGCGCGGCCGCGAAAAACCCGACGAGATCGTGGTGATGGGCGGCCACATCGACTCGTGGGACGTCGGTCAAGGCGCCATGGACGACGCCGGCGGTGTCGTGGTGGCGTGGGAAGCAATTCGACTGCTGAAGAAGCTCGGTCTCACGCCGCGTCGCACCATCCGCGCCGTAGGCTGGACGAACGAAGAGAACGGCATGCGCGGCGGCAACGCGTATCGCGACGCACACCAGAACGAGACGCACCAGCTGGCCATCGAATCCGATGGTGGCGTGTTCTCACCCCTCGGCTTCGGCTTTACCGGGTCACCCGCTGCTCGCGCGATCGTGACGGCGATCGGCTCGTTGCTGAACCCCATCAACGCCGGCAAGATCGAAGCGTCTGGTGGTGGCGCGGACATTGGACCCATCATGGCCACCGGCGTGCCGGGCATGGGACTCAACGTGGACGGCTCGCGCTACTTCTGGTTTCACCATACCGACGCCGACACGCCCGATAAGCTCGATCGTGCTGAAGTGCAGCGCTGCGTCGCGGTTATGGCGGTCATGGCGTACATCGCAGCGGATATAGAGCAGGGGCTACCGCGGTAACTGGCGACTCTCAACGCATAACTCCCTAGGGAGCAGGGAGGAGGGTATCAGGGGGCAGGAAGCAGGTGAACGGCGCGCGGCTTTCCTGCTTCCTCCATCCTGACACCCTCCTCCCTGCTCCCTAGGGAGTGTGCAGTTTCCGTTCGCAGTTTCCGTTCGCAGTTTCCGTTCGCAGTTTCCGTTCGCAGTTTCCGTGTGCAGTACCGCTCAAAACGGTACCGGGCTCGTCAAGACAACCTCGACCCCCGTGTCCGGATGCATAAACGCCAGCGACTCGGCGTGCAGCAGCAGTCGCTCGCCGTGCTCCGGCGCGGTACGCCCGTACAGGCGGTCGCCCACGATCGGCGCGTCGAGACCGAGCGGATTGGACGCATGCACGCGTAACTGGTGCGTGCGCCCGGTGTGCGGGGTCAAGGCCACCTTGGTCCGCCCGTTCTCCCGCGCCAACACCTGCCATCCGGTCACCGCGGCCTTCCCATGCACCGGATCGTGGATTTGCCGAGGCCGGTCGTCGATATCCATGCGCATGGGAAAGTCGATCATGCCCTCGTTGCCCACGACGTCGCCGTCCAGCCACGCCACGTAGCGTTTGCGGATCTCGCGCAGGGAGAAGAGTCGCTGCAGCGCCGAGAAGGTGGTCGCGTGCTTGGCCGCCAGCAGCAATCCCGACGTGTCGAGATCGAGGCGATGCACCACCAGCTGTCCGGTGGCATCGGGGTAGCGCGCCCGCAGCCGCGTGGACACCGAATCGCGCAGCAAGCCGCTCCGACCGGGCACCGACAGCAGTCCGCACGGCTTATCGACCACGACGAGGTATTCGTCTTCGTACACCACCCGCGGCTCAGACGCTGGAATGGCGGCCGCCCCGAACACCGGCGGCGGATCGGCCGGTAGCCCGCCCAGCATATGCGCGAGAATGGGTGGACACTTGCCCTGGCAGGCGGGATAAAACGAGCCGGCACGACGATCCCCCGTGCGCGGCGGGGCACCCCACCAGAACTCGGCCAGCGCCAGCGGACGCAGCCCCTGCGCGTACGCCTGCGCGAGCAGCTTGGGCGCGGCACAATCACCGGCGCCGCCGGGTGGTTCCTTGGGCGCGAACAGGTCGCGCAACGCGCGCACCTCGCCCAGCGCATTGGCGAAGTTATACGTGTTCTGGATGGCCGGCAGCAATTCGCGCGAGCGGGCGGTGCGGGCGGCGTCATCGTCGCCCAGGTCATACAGCTCGGCCTCGCCGGGAATCCAGACGAGATCGCGGGCGGCGGCATCGTAGGCCGGCGGTGCCCAACCATCGATCGTCCACAGCCCCGCCATCATCCCCGAAAAGGCCCGCAGATAACCCACAGTGCCGTCAGGAGCCAACACCACCAGCACCCCGAACATTTTCCCGTTGCCCGGCTCGTCAAGCCTCCACGGGGCCGTGACGGGCCATTGCAGCAGTTCCATGGTGTCCATGGCCGCGCGCCGAGCGAGCGGGTGGACCGCCGCCCGGTCAAACGGGCTCGGGAATCGCGCCGGGAGATCGCGGACATCGGGTGGCGAGGGGAACCGGATCACGACTGCACGTTAACGAAGTCACGCCGCCACGGACGGCGCCGGGCGTTATACCCGGCGCGTTTTGCGTTACTATAGGCACTTCGCACGGCAGGTCAGGAGCTCATTCACTGGAGAACCGCACATGCGTCGTTCAGGCTGGCTCGTTGCACTTCCTTTCGCGGCCACGATCTTCGGTGGCTGCGCGAGCGCCTCGAAGTCCGCGTCCGCATCCGCATCCGCGTCCGCCCCGGCGAGCGCGGCACTGACCCTGTGGAAGTCCGGCGCCGCCGCGTTCGGTATGTTCGTGCCCAGTGAGCGGCCACCGGCTCCGCGCGCTGCGGGTGCCACCCGTCTCCCGGCGCTGTATACCGAGGCTGGTGCGAGGGCGCTCGCCGAGAATCCGCTCCTCGACTATCTCTTCCTGAATCTCGAAGGGGCCTACGACGCGGATGCGGTGCGGGCGATGGCGAGTGGCATCAAGCTGAGCAGCGCCGCCACACGGCCCACGTTGCTGGTGCGCATTCCCACCATCGAAGCGGCCGGCGTCGAGCTCACCCGTGCCCGCGTGAAAGAAGTGCTCGGCCTCGGTGCCGACGGCGTGGTGATCCCGCACGTGCGCAACGCGGCGGAAGCGCGCATGGCGGCGGCGTTCTTCACCGAAGCCGGAGCCAACGTGTGGTCGCCCGCCAATCCCAAAGGCACCGTGATCGCGATGCTGATGGTGGAAGACAAAGGCGCCATCGCCGAACTCGACGACATCGCCGCCGTGAAGAGCTACAGCTTGCTGTCGTGCGGCATCGGCAGTCTCACGCAAGCCATGGGCGGCGACGCACCGGGTGCGGAAGCCGCGTGCCAGCGCGCCCGTGACCTCGGAGCCAAGGCGGGCATGCCCAGCATGATGACGGCCTCCGCTGGCTCCATCAAGGACCGCATCGAGAAGGGCTACCTCGGGCTGCTGTTGTCGGGCAGCGCCGAGCAAGCGTCGGCGATCATCCGCACCGGGCGTCCCCTCGCGAAGCGTCCGTAAGGCGTCGTCACGACGGTCACCTGCTGCGGGTACGCAGCATCACATCCACCCACGCGGCCACGAGCACCCCGACGAAATAGCAGGCGATATCGCTCCAGAGAAACCCCTGCCCCAGCGCTAGCGCGCCCACTCGCGAGGCGCGCAGCGCGTCGAGCCACGGCGCGTGGTATCGCTGACTGGTTTCCACGGCCACCGCGATCGCGAACGCGATCGCCGCCAGCTGTCGCCCGTCGCCACGCGGTCGCACCAGCGTGAGCAGCCAGAACACCATCGACGCCCACAGCACGTCGCCCGCGTACGTCGACACGAACGTCGGCAGTACGGCTGGATAGCGACGCGAGGCCAACCCCAGCGCCACCGTGCCGCTCAGCAGCACGAGGCCGTACGTGGTCGAACGCGTGGGTATACGGAGCAACCGGAACGCTCGTGAAGAGGCGGGTCGTGGCGAGGTGAACGAGATATCGTCGGACACATCGTAGCACGCGGGGCACGGGTGCGGCGAATTCGCCATCCGGACGGTACGTTTGCGCCATGACCCAGCCCGCCGACTCCGTCCCCGCCCTGCTGGCCCTGCTGCAACGCGAGCGCGAACACCTCGTCGCCCAGTTCGCCGCGATCCCCGCCGACCAGCGTACACTCCCCGACGGCGCGGGCGGGTGGTCCGCCGCGCAGATCATTGAACACGTGGCGCGCGTGGAAGGCAACGTGGCCCGCATGATCGCCAAGGGCGCGGAGATGCCACGCAGTGCCACGCCCGAGGAGCTGCAGGCAGCCGTGTTCACGGAGCAGAAGATCGACCGGGTCCGCCATCGCGGCACGAAAGTCGAAGCGCCGGAACGCGTGCGCCCCTCCGCGACACTCGACGCCGACGCGGCCCTCGCGCAGCTGCACGCGTCGCGCGTCGCGGTCCTCGAGGCCTTCACCGCCGCCGATCCGGCCGTACTCGACGGCATCATCGTCCCGCATCCGTTCATCGGGCCGCTGACCTTGCGCGCGTGGGTGGAACTCGTGGCACATCACGACGCGCGGCACGCCGAGCAAATATCGGAGTTACGGCGCGCCTAGCCCGCGCGGCACCCACCCCTTCACCGCGTTGGCCCTGGCCGCGTAGGTGATGCGCCCGCGGTCATCAGACGGCAGACACTCGCGCAACCGAGCCGTGAGCTGCGCGATTGACGCCGCCGACATCGTCGCGACAGTCTCAGCCACGGCGGCCCACCCGACGACGATGGACCAGAACTCGTCGAACGACGCGAACGTGCGGTACACCGTGATCTCGTGCAATTCGACGTCGGTCAGGCCGGCGTCGCGCCACAGCGCCGTCATGACCTCGCCGCGCGAGGCCTCGGTACTCGGTGGCGCCGGCAACACCGCACCAAGCGCACGCATCTCACGCTGCACCACGTGGTAGGGAAAGCCGCCGCCGTGCATGTCCCACGCGTACGCGGTCACGACGCCACCGGGGCGCACGACGCGCGTCATCTCGGCAATGCCCTTGGCCGGGTCGGGCACGAAGAACAGCACGAGCGGCATCACGGCCACGTCGAACGTGTGGTCGGGATACGGCAGGGCCATCGCATCGCCTTCGCGCAACTCGGCGTCGCGTAACGCCGCGCGTGTGCGCGCATATGCGAGTTGCGCTGCCGAGGGATCGACGCCGTACACGCCTCCTGGCGCACCGCGCACGGCGAGCAAGTCGGTGAACGCCCCGTTGCCGCAACCCACGTCGAGCCACCGGAGTCCCGGGGACAACGCCAACCACTCCAGGAATGCGGCACCGGCCAGCTGGCTCCACGCCCCCATGTAGCGCTCGTACGACGCGCCGTCATCGAAACGGATCTGGTTCGCGCCCGCGTTCACCAGGCGACCGCCGTCACGTCGGTATACGAAAAGTCGTCACCAACGAACAGCAGCGGCTCACCGCACGACAGCGCAAGCGCGTAGCTGAAGCAGTCACCGAAATTGAGCGCGGCCCGGTGCCGTCCGCGCCCAAACGTGCGCGCGGCATCGCGCGCGATCATCACCTGATCAACGTCGACGGCCATCACCTCCGCCTTGAGGGCGCGCAGCAGCACGTCGAGCTGGGCTTCCCCACGCTCTCCAAAGCGCCCCAGCAAGACGAGTGAGGACTCAATGACGGTACCGGCGGAGACGAATCTGCTGGAAGACCGTTCGATGGCGGCGACGAGTCGGGGCGCACTCGACTCATTGTACATGATGGCGACGAGCGCCGAGGTATCGATGACCATGGCGCGTTAGCGAGGCACGCCGTGGTCGTCGTAGCCAAGCAGCTCGTCCGGATCGCGGGGGTCGAGCACCGGCAGACCAGTCAGACGTTCCTGAACCCGTCGAACGGCGGTCTCGAGGCGGTAGTGCGTATGGCGCGTGGTCTCGCGCGCGAGACGCTCCTCGAGGGCCCGACGAATGGCCTCAGTGATCGACTCACCGGTGGCCTCGGCGAGGGCGCGGGCCAAGCGGTCAGTTTCGGGGTCTTTGATGCTGAGGGCCATGATTATACCTATCTATACCGTTGAATAGAAGTATATATACCATCGCCGGAGAGGTTCAAGGGGTCAGAGTCGTTGAACGGCATGAGGGGTCAAGGGGTCAGAGTCGTTGAACGGCATGTCAACGACTCTGACCCCTTGAAAAAGCCCACCGCTTGAAGACCCCTGGAACCGCCAGTCCCGCGTGCACCACGCCTCGATCCACCGAGGCTCACCTTCGGATACGCCACCCGTGCAAAAAATCATGAGCCGTGTGAATCGCCTGGGTCTTCTCGCCGGACTGCTGCTGCCAGCCTTCGCCGCGCACGGACAAAGCGCCAACGCCTCCGTCGCGCGCGGGTCACCGACGGCAGAGCGACTGCCGATCTACGTCGTCGACCCGACGTGGCCGCCGACGCTGCCGAACGACTGGACCTGGGGGGACATCCGCGGGCTGTTCGTCGACGACCGCGATCACCTCTGGATCATTCACATGCCGTCGAGTCTTTCCGACCAGGAAATCGGCGCCGCGTCCAAGCCGCCAATTGCCGATTGCTGCTTCCCGGCGCCACCGGTGCTCGAACTCGACGCCAACGGCAAGCTCGTGCAGGCATGGGGTGGACCGGGCTCGGGGTACACGTGGTTCAGTCAGGAGCACGGCATCTACATCGACCATCACGGCTTCGTGTGGATGGGGACGAGCAACGGCATGCACGTCATGAAGTTCACGCAAAGCGGCAAGTACGTGATGACGATCGGCGAGCCGGGGGTGAACAAGGGGAGCAACGATTCAACACACTTGGGTGGTCCGGCCAACTTCTACGTCGAGCCCAAGACCAATGAGCTGTTCATTGCCGACGGCTACATCAACAAGCGCGTAATCGTGTTCGATGCCACCACGGGCGCCTACAAGCGTCATTGGGGCGCGTACGGCAAGCGCCCCGACGACACCGTGCGGTATGCGTATCCCGTGAAGACCGCGTCGCCGCCGCAGCAATACTCCACGCTGCACGGCCTCGTGGGGACCAAGGATGGGCTGCTGTACGTGTCGGACCGACGCGGGAATCGCATTCAGGTGTTCCGGCAGAACGGCGAGTTTCTGATGGAGCGCTTCGTACGCCCCGAAACCGGCGGCTCGGGGAGCGGGTTCAGCCTGCAGGTCTCGCGCGATGCCGAGCAAAGCCTGCTGTACCTCATCGACGGCACGAACCAGCGGGTGTGGATTCTGCGGCGGAAGGATCTGGCCATTCTCGATCGGTTCGGCCGACCAGGCCGTCAATCGGGCGAATTCATTCGCGCGCACATGATCGCGATCGATTCGAAGAACCGCATGTACACCGGCGAGGCGGGGAACGGCCGACGCATTCAGCGGTGGATTCTGCAGGGGACGCGACCGGCGGCTTCGGTTACGCCGCCGAAGCAGTGAGCGCGCGCGCCAATCGCCGAACCCCTTCCTCGAGCTCGGGCGCGTCGTAGTACGCGAAACTCAATCGGATATGCTGCGCGAAGCCGCCGCCGCGGCTGAACCGTGCGCCCGGATGAAAGGACACGCCACCAGCCATCGCACGAGGCAGGAACTCCACCGCCGATGCCGCCGACGATGCCACCGCCGGAAGCTGCGCCCACACGAAATAGCCGCCCGCGGGTTCAACGAACGTCACCGCGGGCAGCAGCTCGCGCAGCGCGCGACACAGCACTGCCGACCGCTCGGCGTACACGCGTCGTAATCCGTCGAGCCCTACATCAGCGAGTCCGAGATCGATCAAACTGCGCATCACCCCCGACACGAACGGACTCAACCCGCCGCCGCTTTGCACGACGCCCGATCGCGTGATGGTGTGCAGTAGGTCAGGCGCGCCCTGGATCCACCCCAGTCGCAGCCCG
>CAIUOO010000404.1 GCA_903900795.1 uncultured Gemmatimonadota bacterium
GCGAGATCGCGATCCGCGAGATCGCGACCCGCGACGGCACCGCCGCACCCGCGTCCGCCGACACCGACGGCGCCTCGCTCTATCGCACCTGGTGCGCCGGATGCCACGGCGCCACGGGACAGGGCAACGGCCCGAATGCGAAGGCGCTCCCCGTGCCCCCGGCGCGTCACGCCGATGCCGCCACGATGAGCCAGCGCCCCGACGATACCCTGTACGACACCATCGACGGCGGTGGCGCGATCATGAACCGCAGCGCCCGCATGCCGGCGTTTGGCGGTTCGTTGTCGCCCACCCAGATCCGGGCGCTCGTCGCGCACATTCGCACGCTCTGCCGATGCGTCGGCCCCGCGTGGTCGCGGGACGGCGCCCGCTGATGCGCGCCGTGCGCAACGCCCCGCGACATCGCGCCGTTGGTGCCCTGCTCCTCGCCGTACTCGCCGGCTGCACCAGCGACACGGCGGAGGGCACCTCGGACGTCGCGAGCGCCAGCCCGCTCACCACGGTCGCGCTCGCAGCGCCCCCCGCGCCCCCAGCCGCCGCCGACTTCGCCGGGGCTGAAAGTTGCCAGTCGTGCCATGCGGCCGAATACGCGACATGGAAGCGCTCCACGCACGGGACCGCCGGTGGCGTGCCCGGCAGCGCAAACAACGACGTGCGCGTGATTGCGCCCTTCAACGGGGAGCCCATCCGGTTTCGCGATGCCGTGGTCATTCCCCGGCAGGTAGCCGGCCGGTTCAGCTTCCTTCTGCAGCGCGACGGAGAACCCGACACGACCTTCTCGGTGGACGGTGTGATCGGGGGCGGCCACATGAACGGGGGCGGCACCCAGGGCTTCGTAACCCGCTGGCCCGACGGCACGAAGCGGTTCCTCCCGTTCGACTGGAGCCGCACCAACCGCGTCTGGTTTTGCCACACCGGCACGCGCACCGAGCGGGGGTGGCAACCCATCACCCCCGGCATGCGGCTGGCCGATTGCGGCGACTGGCCCCCGTCGCGCGTCCTTGGTGACGAGAGCCGCTTCAGCAACTGCCAATCGTGCCACGGGAGCGGCATCACGGTTGCCTTCGACAGCACGACGCAGCGGTGGCGCACAGACATCCGATCGCTGGCGGTCGACTGCGAATCGTGCCATGGCCCGGCGGCCAAGCATGTCCGCCTGCTCCGGGCGGGCGGCGGCGGAGCGGATATCGGACTGGTGGCGCTCGGCGCAGTGAACAAGGACCGATCGCTCGCCACGTGCATGGGTTGCCACGCCCTCAAGACGCGCCTCGCGCCGGGGTACGCGCCCGGGGGATCGCTCGAGGCCTACTACACCACGTACCTCTCGCAGCTCGGCGACCAACCGTTCACCCCCGATGGGCGCACCCGCACCTTCGCCTATCAGGAAGGGCATTACGCCAGCGACTGTTATCGCAACGGCGGCATGACCTGCGCGTCCTGTCACGACCCACATAGTCAGGGATATCGCACCGTCGACGGACAGCCCATTCCCGGCCGCTTCGACGACCGCCAGTGTACCAGCTGCCATGCCAGCAAGGCCAGCGACGTACCAGCGCACACGAAGCACCCCGCTGCATCCACGGGAAGTCAGTGTGTCTCCTGCCATATGCCGTACGAGCAACAGCACGAGCTCGGACGCGCGATTCGCTACCAGCGCTCCGACCATTCCA
>CAIUOO010000405.1 GCA_903900795.1 uncultured Gemmatimonadota bacterium
CGGCCCGCCCCACCGCCGTGAATCTCTCGTGGGCCGTGCGCCGCCTGCTCGGGGTGGCTGCCGCGGTACCGGACGAGGCGCTGCTGCCCGCGCTGCGGGCCGATGCCGAGGCGATCCGCGCCGAAGATGTGGCCATGTGCGAGGAAATTGGTCGGTTCGGGCTCGACCTCGTCCCTGACGGGGCGCGGCTGCTCACGCACTGCAATGCGGGTGCGCTGGCCACGGCGGGGATCGGGACCGCCCTGGCTCCGGTGCACCGCGCCCATCGGGAAGGGCGTCGCGTGCACGTGTACGCGGATGAAACGCGACCACTGCGACAGGGCGCGCGGCTCACGGCGTGGGAACTGCAACGCGCCGGCATTGCCGTCACCGTACTGCCGGATGGCGCAGCGGCGTCACTCCTGCGCAGCGGCGCGGTGGATCTGGTCATCGTCGGTGCCGACCGTATCAGCGCCAACGGCGATGTCGCCAACAAGGTCGGCACCTACGGCGTGGCGCTCGCGGCGCGCGCCCACGGCATTCCGTTCTATGTAGCCGCCCCGTGGAGCACGATCGACGTGGCGACGCCCACCGGCGCCGACATCGAGATTGAACACCGTCACGCCGACGAACTCGGCGATCTTCCGATCGGCGCCCGGGTATGGAACCCGGCGTTCGACGTTACGCCGCGCGAGCTCATCAGCGGCTATCTCACCGACCGCGGCTTCGTGAAGCCGCCCTTTTCCGGAGTCACCGGCGTATGAGCTGCCTATGACGTGCGTCCTCGCCATCGATCAGGGTACCACCGGCACGACCTGTCTCGTGATCGGGCAGAACGGGCGCATCCTCGGACGCGCGTACCGCGAGATTACACAGCACTATCCCGCACCGGGGTGGGTCGAACACGACGCCCACGAAATTCTCGAGCGCTCGGTGGCGGCCGCCCGGGAGGCGATCGCCGACGCCGGTGTCAATCCGATCGCGATCGGGATCACCAATCAGCGCGAAACGATCGTGGTCTGGGAGCGGGCCACCGGACGCGCCGTCCATCGCGCGATCGTGTGGCAGGATCGTCGTACGGCCGATCGGTGCCTCGAGCTGGCACCGCAGGCCGCGATGATCGCCGGGAAGACCGGGCTGGTCACCGACCCGTACTTCAGCGCCACGAAACTCGAATGGCTGTTGGCGCAGCCGGGCATGCGCGAGCGGGCTCAGCGCGGCGAGTTGGCGGCCGGCACCATCGACAGCTGGCTGGTGTGGCACCTCACCGGTGGCGCGTCGCACGTGACCGATCACACCAACGCGTCGCGGACGATGCTCTACGATCTGGGGACGCACGCCTGGTCGCCCGAGCTGTGCGCGCTGTTCAGCGTGCCGGCCGACATGTTGCCGCGCATCGTGCCGTCGAGCGGTCCGATCGGCATCGCCGTCGCGTCCGTGCTTGGCCACGAAATCCCGATCATGGGCATCGCCGGCGATCAGCAGGCGGCGCTCTTCGGGCAGGGGGGCTGGCACACGGGGAGTGGTAAGAACACCTACGGCACGGGAGCGTTCCTGCTGCTGAATACGGGCACGGTGCGTCCGACGGGGGCCACCGGCCTGCTGACCACGATTGCCTGCGATGAGCGCGGGGCGCCGGTGTACGCACTCGAGGCGTCCATCTTCATTGCCGGTGCGGCGGTGCAGTGGCTGCGCGACGGCCTCGGTATCATCGCCCACAGCAGCGAAACCGAAGGATTGGCCCGTTCGCTCGACAGCAATGACGGGGTGTACTTCGTGCCGGCGTTGGTGGGACTGGGGGCGCCCGACTGGGAGCCGAATGCCCGCGGCACGATCGTCGGCCTGACGCGCGGCACCACGCGGGCGCATTTCGCTCGCGCCGCGCTCGAGGCCATGGCGTACGCCACGAATGACGTGCTGGGCGACATGCGCACGCAGGGGGGCGTCCCGTTCGATCGGCTGCGCGTCGATGGCGGCGCCAGCTCCAACGACTGGCTGATGCAGTTCCAGGCCGATGTGCTGGGCGTGCCGGTCGAGCGTCCCGACATCGTGGAAACCACGGCGCTGGGCGCGGCCGGCCTGGCCGGTTTAGCGGCCGGCCTGTGGGCGAACGGGGATGAGTTTCTGGCGGGGCGCCATTTCACACGGTTCACCCCAAGTGGTGACGCCACGGCTGCCAACGGATACGCCGGATGGCGACGTGCGGTGCGCGGAGCGCTGGGGTGGGCGCGCGACACCGAGCGGGCACCCTGAACGCGACGAGAACGTTTGCTGGCTAGATGACGCCCGCGCTCCCCACCGCTATCTTATCCGAACACCATCCGGACGACGAGGACGGGTCCCGTGAAAGCTCGAAATAAATTTCTGTTCGGCGGCGTGCTGGTGCTTGGCACCGCGGGCTATCTGATGGCCAGCTCGATCGACGAGACGGCCACCTATTACCTGACGCCGGGTGAGCTCGCCGGCAAAGTGTCGGAGAACCCGCGCTTCGTGAACACCGGCGTGAAGGTCGGCGCCCGCGTGGTCAGCGGCACGATCGTGCGTGAATCGTCGGGCCGCTCGCTCACGTTCAAGATGACCGACGGCTCGAAGACGTACGACGTGCAGTACCGTGGCATCGCGCCCGATACGTTCACCGATGGGGTCGATGTCGTGGTCGAAGGCCGGCTCGACGCCAACGGCACCTTCCAGGCCACCACGCTGCTGGCCAAGTGCGCGTCGCGCTATGAGAACGCTCCCGAGAAGTACAAGGACACGCCCGGTTACAAGCAGGGCATGCCGGCAACCCCGCGCGCCTAGTTGTTGCGCGCCTGCGCGTCAGCGCGAGGCAACATGATTCTCATTGGTGAGCTGTCGCTCTGGGTCGCCCTGCTGATGGCGGCCTGGACGACGACCGTGTCGTTCTCCGGGGGCCTGCAGGGGCGCCCTGACCTTGTGAAGAGCGGTGAGCGGGCGCTGTACGCAACGTTCGGGTTCACGCTGCTCGCGTCCCTCGGTTTGTGGACCGCGCTCTTCATGCACGACTTCTCGATCAAGTTCGTCGCGTCGTACACGAGCTCGAATCTCCCCAAGATCTATACGTTCACCGCCTTCTGGGCGGGGCAGTCGGGGTCGATGCTGTTCTGGGCCCTGATTCTGACCACGTATTCGGCCATCGCCGTCTTCACGAATCGCAAGACGAATCGCGCCATGATGCCGTATGTCACCGGGACCTTGGGCATCATCTGCCTGTTCTTCCTGATGACGATGTGCTTCGGCGCCAATCCGTACGAGCGCCTCGACTGGATTCCGCCCGAAGGACGCGGCATGAATCCCCAGCTGCAGAATCCGGGCATGGCCATCCATCCGCCGATGCTTTATCTGGGGCTTGTCGGCACGGCGATTCCGTTCGCCTTCGCCATCGGCGCCTTGGTCACCCGCAAGCTCGACACGCAGTGGCTCGGCGCCGTACGCCGTTGGGCGTTGCTCTCCTGGTTCTTCCTCACCATCGGCATCATTCTCGGGATGTGGTGGGCCTACGTCGAACTTGGCTGGGCTGGCTATTGGGCGTGGGACGCCGTCGAGAATTCGTCGTTCCTGCCGTGGCTCACGATCACCGCGTTCCTGCACAGCATCATGATCCAGGAAAAGCGCGGCATGCTGCGCAAATGGAACGTGACGCTGGTGGCGATGTCGTTCCTGCTCACCATCCTCGGCACCTTTATCACGCGCAGCGGCATCATCGAAAGCGTGCACGCCTTCGCGCAGTCGCCGGTCGGTGACTGGTTCCTCTGGTTCCTCATCTTCGCGGCGGTGAGCACGGCCTATCTCGTGTCCACGCGCCTGAACGATCTGCAGGCGAACGCGGAGCTCGAGAGCATGGTGAGCCGCGAAGCAGCCTTCCTGTACAACAATCTCGTGCTGGTCGGCATCTGCTTCGCGACGCTGTGGGGCGTGCTCTTCCCGATTCTCAGCGAGTGGGTCAAGGGTGACAAGATCACCGTCGGCCCGCCCTTTTTCAACGCGGTGAACGGCCCGCTGGGTCTGCTGCTGCTCGCGCTTACCGGCATCGGTCCGCTGATCGCGTGGCGCCGCGCGTCCACGTCGAACCTCAAGCGGCAGTTCACGTGGCCCGTGATCGCCGGTGTGGCCACGTTCGCCGTGCTGTTCGCGATGGGCATGCGGCAGATGTACGCGCTGGTGTCATACCTGCTGGCCGGCTTTGTCTTCGGCACGATCATCCAGGAATTCGTAAAGGGGATCGGCGCCCGCCGCCGCATGTACGGCGAAGGACTGTTCGGCGCCTCCATGCGCCTGATCGGTCGCAACCGCCGACGCTACGGCGGCTACATCGTGCACTTCGGCGTAGCCATTCTCTTCTGCGCGTTCGCCGGCTTGATGTTCAAGAAAGACCTCACGGCCACGCTCAAGGCTGGTGAGTCGGTCAAGGCGAAGGATGCCTACGGTAGTGAGTGGGTATTTACCAGTCAGGGCATCTCCTCGTTCGAGCAGCTCAACCGTCGGGTCGTCGCTGCGTCGTTCAACGTGACGCGTGACGGCCAGAACATGGGCATTCTGTCAAGCGAGAAGCGTCAGCACGTGAACGCCGCCGGCGAGCCGACCTTCGAACCGTCTACGGAAGTCGGCATTCTCGAATCACCGAAGCAGGACGTGTATCTCGTCTTCACCGGTGCGGTTGATCGCGACACGGCGGCGATTCACATCAACTTCAACCCGCTCGTGTGGTGGGTGTGGTTTGGCGGCATCATCATGGCGTTCGGAGGGTTGATCGTGATGTGGCCGCAGGCCGTCCGCGCGGAGCGTGAAGGTGGTTACGTGGCCGAGTTGCCATCAGCCTCGACCTTGACCTTGGTCGGAGCGGGCGCGTGATCGCATCACGTGAGCCGTCGCCTGAGCCGTCGCCCGAGGCGGCGATCACGAGTCGTCGGTTGTTCCTCACGCGCGGCGGCTCGGTGGTCGTGGTTGCTGCCGGATCGTTCCTGGTGTCTCGCACGGCGTGGGGGCAGGACGCCGCGACGCCGCAGTCGGCGACCGCGCCCGGCGGCGAAGAGATGACCTCCGATTCGTACAAGCCCGTCGTGCGACCGGCCAAAACGAATGCGGTGAAGCAGATGGATGAGAAGCAGCTCGAAGCCTTCGAGCGCAATCTCGCCTGTCCGTGTCCCTGCACGCTCGACATCTACACCTGCCGAACCACCGACTTCAATTGCGGCATCTCGCCGGCGGTGCATGGCGACATCCAGCGGCTCGTGGATGGCGGCTATAGCGCCGACGAAATCATGGCCGCGATGACGCAGACCTACGGCGATTTCATCCTGATGCAGCCGCGGAAGCAGGGGTTCAACCTGTTGGCGTGGTTTGCGCCGTTCGCGGCGCTCGCGCTCGGCGCGGTCGCGATTGGCGCATTGCTGCGCGGCTGGCGTCGCAACGCCGATGTGGCGGCGGCGAAGCGCGCCTCGGAGCCGGTGACAGTCGATATGTCGATCGAGGCAACGCCCGATGAACTGGCGCGCCTTCAGGCCGCGATGCGGGAGGAGCGTTGATGACGCTCTTGGCGATGCCGGAAGGAGCCGTTCCGCTGGTGCTGGGGACGGCGTTGGCACTTGGCGCCCTCACGTTGGTCCTGTCGCCGCTGCTGAGTGGTGAGGTCGAGGTGCGGGCAGAGGACGAGAAGAAGGCGGCGACGGAAGCGGCGCGCGTAAAGGCCGCGCGGGCCAAGCGGTCGGGCCGTGAGGAAGAGCAGCTGGACGGTGCCGTGGCCGCCCTTCGCGAAATCGAATTCGATCGCGAGACGGGCAAACTGTCGGACGGCGACTACGCCGAGCTCAAGACACGCTACACGCGTGAGGCCTTGGCCGAGCTGCGCGCTGCCGACGCCCGTGACGCCGCGGCGGCGCCGGTTGTTCTCGCTGCGTCGAGCTCCGCTGACGCTGCCGACCCGGTGGAGGCGGCGATCCGTCGGGCGCGGGAGAATCAGCGCTCCTGCGGCGTGTGCGGGCCGCGGCCCGAGCCCGACGCGACGTATTGCTCGAGCTGCGGACGCTACCTGCCGGGAGCGTGCGGAAAGTGCGGCACCAGCGTGGAGCTGGTCGGCTCGAGATTCTGCAGCGGGTGTGGCGATCACCTCGCGGCGGCTTAGCGCGCTGCCTCAGCTCGTCATCGCCGCGCGCCGCTTGCCCTTCCGGGCGGGCGGCGCGTCTGCATTGTCGGCGCCCGCCGCTTCAGCCTCCAACAGCGGGAACGTGGCACAGCTCGCCGTGACGGGGCAGATCCCGCAGCGCGGCACGCGCGCCGTGCACACCAGCGCGCCCAGTTCCATCAGCGCCTGATTGTGCGTCCACGTGGTCTTGCCGGTGCGCGGCAGCAACTGCTCGGCGATGAGCCAGAGCTGCTTGAGTCCCGGGCCCGACTTCGGACGCAGCTGCGGCGCAAAGACCCGCTGCAGCACACGCGCGACGTTGGTGTCCACCAACGCCGCGCGCTTCTCATAGGCGAAGGACGCCACCGCGCCGGCCGTGTACGCGCCCACGCCGGGCAGTTCACGCAATGCGATCGGCTCGCTCGGAATCACCCCGTCCTGTTCGGTGGTCACGTGCTTCGCCAGCGCATGCAGATTCCGGGCGCGCGCATAGTAGCCGAGTCCCTCCCACGCTTCCATGACCTTTTTGGGTCGAGCGTCGGCCAGGGAATAGAGATCGGGAAAGCGATCGAGAAATCGCCGGTAGAAGTCGAGCACCCGCGACACCTGCGTCTGCTGGAGCATCAGCTCCGATACCAGAATCCGGTATGGGTCGCGCGTGTGTCGCCACGGCAGGTCACGCGAATGCTTCCTGAACCACGCGTGTAATCGGCGGCGAAATGCCGTGGCGGCGTCAGGCGCGACCGTGAGGTCGATCGGGCGGGGGCGTCGTTTGGCCATCGCGGCAGAACCTAGCGGCTGGACCGCCGAAACCACAAAGCCCGCGGATCGCCGGCCCCGATTCGCACGGTGGCGGGGTTGTCTTGCCCGCGCAGTCCTCGCACCTTCACAGCCTATGTCTGAACCGGTCCGTCCGTCCGATGCGCTCGTGGTGCGCGGTGCCCGCGAGCATAATCTCCGCAACATCAGCGTCACCATCCCGCGCGATCAGCTGACGGTTGTCACCGGCTTGTCGGGCTCGGGAAAGTCGTCGCTCGCGTTCGATACGATCTACGCCGAAGGGCAGCGACGCTATGTCGAGTCGCTCTCTGCGTACGCGCGACAGTTCTTGGGGCTGATGGAGAAGCCCGATGTCGACGCCATCGAGGGGCTCTCGCCCGCCATCTCGATCGAACAGAAATCGGCCGGTCACAACCCGCGCTCCACCGTCGGGACCGTGACCGAGGTGTACGATTACCTGCGCCTGCTGTACGCGCGCACCGGCACGCCGCACTGCCCGAATTGTGGGCGCGCCGTGCAACGGCAGAGCCCCACGCAGATCGCCGAGATGGTGCTGGCCTGGCCCGACGGGACGCGCCTCGAGATTCGCGCGCCGCTGGTGCAGGAACGCAAGGGTGAGTTCAAGGACCTGTTCGAAAGTGCACGGAAGCAGGGCTTCGTGCGCGCGGTCGTTGATGGGGAACTCATCGAACTGGCCGATCCGCCCAAACTGAACCGGCGACTGAATCACTCCGTGTCCGTCGTGGTCGATCGACTCGTGGTGCGCACGGAAGATCGTGGTCGCATCACGGACTCCGTGGAAACGGCGCTGCGGTTGTCCGAAGGACTTGCTGAAGTCGTGCGCTACGACGGGTCCGAGCCGGTCACGGAGATGTTCTCGGAACGCTACGGCTGCCCGGCCTGTGGCATCTCCATGCCGGAACTCGAGCCGCGTCACTTCTCGTTCAACTCGCCGTTCGGCGCGTGCGAGATGTGCAGCGGACTCGGCACCACGCGCACGGTCAGCGACGATCTGATTCTGGGGGATCCGAGTATCTCGATCCTCGAGGGCGTCGTGCTGCCGTGGGGCGAACCCGACGGCTACATGCGCAAGGTCATTCTCCCCGGCCTCGCCAAGCAATTGGGCTTCGATCTCAACAAGCCGTGGGGGCAGATTCCCGCGAAGGTCCGTCAGCAACTGCTACATGGTGTCGGCGACGCGCCGCCGCGTGCACGCAAGGCCGTCAAGAAGGCGGTGAAGGGCGCTGCCGCCAAGACGGCCGCCAAGACGGCCGCCAAGACTGCGGCAAAGGCGGCCGCCGAGAGCACGTGGGAAGGCATTGTCGCCCACGTGCAGCGCCGCTACGACGAGAGCAGCTCCGATGGGGTGCGTCTCGATCTGGAATCGTTCATGGTGGCCGGACCGTGTCCGGGCTGCGAAGGCCGACGCCTGCGTCCCGAATCATTGGCGGTCACCGTGCACGGTCTCAACATCGGCCAAGTCGTTGAGCGCAGCGTGGTCGATTCGCTGGCGTTCTTCGAAACGGTCCCCGTCCGCAGTGCCGGACATCCCGGTCTCGATCCTGGGATCGCCGGCCCGATTCTCAAGGAAGTGCGCGAACGGCTGCGCTTCCTGGTGGATGTCGGCCTCGACTACCTCACGCTCAATCGCAGTGCCGAGTCGCTCTCGGGTGGCGAAGCACAGCGCATCCGGCTGGCCACACAGATCGGTTCGCGTCTCGTCGGCGTGTTGTACATCCTCGACGAACCCAGCATCGGCCTGCACCAGCGCGACAACGGGCGTTTGCTCTCCACGCTCAAGCAGCTCCGCGATCTTGGCAACACCGTCATCGTCGTCGAGCACGACGAGGAAACGATTCGTGAGGCTGACTACCTCATCGATCTCGGTCCCGGCGCCGGCAAGCATGGCGGCGAAGTCATCGCGGCCGGATCGGTTGAGGATGTGATCAATACCCCGGCCTCGATCACCGGGCAGTATCTGCGCGGCACGCGGCGCATCGACGTGCCGCTGCACCGCCGTCCGCGTGATGTGGCCCGTATGCTCACGGTGCAGGGTGCGCGCGAACACAACCTGCGCGATGTCACGGCCGAGTTCCCACTCGGCCTGTTCGTCGCCGTCACCGGTGTGTCCGGCTCGGGCAAGTCCACCCTTGTCACCGACATTCTGCAGCGTACGCTGTCGCGTCACTTCTTCCGGGCGCGCGTGTTGCCGGGGGCGCACACGCGCATCACCGGTCTGGAGCATCTCGACAAGATCATCGATATCGATCAGAGCCCGATCGGTCGTACGCCACGTTCGAATCCGGCCACGTACACCGGCATCTTCACGCCGGTGCGTGAGTTGTTTGCCGAGCTCCCGGAAGCGAAGATCCGCGGATACGGACCCGGCCGCTTCTCGTTCAATGTGAAGGGCGGACGGTGCGAGAGCTGTCAGGGCGACGGACTCGTGAAGATCGAAATGCACTTCCTGCCCGACGTCTTCGTGCCCTGCGATGTGTGCAAAGGCAAGCGCTTCAATCGTGAGACGATGGAAGTGCACTTCCGCGGTCGCAGCATTGCCGAGATCCTCGATCTCACCGTCGAAGAAGCCTGCACGGTGTTTGAGAATCAGCCGCGTATCCTGCAGAAGCTCGAGACGCTGCGCGATGTCGGGTTGGGCTACATCCACCTGGGGCAAAGCGCGACCACGCTTTCTGGTGGTGAAGCTCAGCGCGTGAAGCTGGCAACCGAACTCTCGAAACGTGACACCGGACGCACGTTGTACATCCTCGATGAGCCGACCACCGGTTTGCATTTTGAAGATGTGCGCGTGCTGCTGGGTGTGCTGCACAAGCTGGTCGAGCGTGGAAACACGGTGCTGGTCATCGAGCACAATCTCGACGTGATCAAGACCGCCGACTGGATCGTCGATCTGGGGCCGGAGGGCGGTGTGCGCGGCGGTACCATCGTGGCACAGGGCACACCGGAAGAGGTCGCGCGAGTGCAGGAGAGCCATACCGGCCGCTATCTCGCGCCGATGCTCGCCAGCCGGTAAATGGCGCGACGCCGGTGTTCTGTCGTCCGGCCCCAACGGCAGGTACATTCCACGCATGGTCTCTCTGCTCGACATCATCGGCCCCGTCATGGTGGGACCAAGCAGCTCGCACACGGCCGGCGCCTGCCGTCTCGGCCTGCTCGCGCGTTGTCTGGTCGGCGGCACGCCGGAGAAAGCGCACATCGAATTGCACGGTTCGTTCGCCCGCACGGGTGAAGGGCACGGGACCGACAAAGCCATCGTGGGCGGCCTCATGGGCTTTCGTCCCGACGACGAGCGTCTGCGCACGGCGCTCGACATCATGGAGCATGAAGGGCTCGACTATCAATTCGAGAAAACATCGCTGGGCGACGACGCGCATCCCAACACGGTGCGCATCACCGTCGAGCGCGGTGATCGCAGGGCGCAGATGGTGGGTGCCTCGCTGGGAGCCGGACGCGTCCTGGTCACCGAAATCGACGAATATCCGGTGGAGATTCATGGCAGCCTGCACACGATCGTGCTCGTGGCCGAAGACGTGAAGGGCTCCGTCGCCCGCATCGCGGGTATTCTTGCTGAGGCGAATTGCAACATCGCCACGCTGAAGCTCTCGCGAAAAGAGCGCGGCGGCGACGCCTTCATGGTCATCGAAGTCGATGAGCAGCCGGACGAGTCCGTGCGTGATGCGATCCGTGCGCTGAGCTGGGTCACGTGGGCGTTCCGTCTCGACAAGGTCGGCGCCTGATGTATCGCGCGCTGGCCGATGCAATTCGCGACGCGGAAGCGCGCGGTGTCACGCTGTCGCAGGTGGCGCTTGAAGTGGAAGCGAAAGATCAGGGCCGTACCGTCGAGAGTATCCGTGAGGCCTTGCGTCGTGCGTTGGAGGTCATGCGAGCGGCGGTCGATCGCGGCATGGTCGGTGATCTCAAGTCATCGTCGGGATTGGTCGGCGGTGACGCCGCGAAGCTGCGCACCGGCCCCGATGGTCCGCTCGCCAACACGCCATTCCGTGACGTGCTCGCGCGGGCCATTGCCGTGCAGGAAGTGAATGCGGCCATGGGCGTCATTGTCGCGGCGCCGACGGCGGGTGGGGCCGGCGTGTTGCCGGCGGTGCTCACCGGCATCGCGAAGGCTCGCGGCATCGACGACGAACGGCTCATCGACGCGCTCGCGACGGCGGGATTGATCGGAGCCGTGGTGGCGGAACGGGCGTCGCTGTCGGGCGCCGAAGGGGGCTGTCAGGCCGAGACCGGTGCCGCGGCAGGGATGGCGGCGGGAGCAGCCGTGGAGATGCTGGGCGGTTCGCCGCGTCAGGTCGGGCACGCCACGGCACTCGCGCAGCAGGGAACGCTCGGGCTCGTGTGTGACCCGCTCGGCGGACTGGTCGAACTGCCCTGCGTGTTTCGCAATGCCACCGGTGCCGCCATCGCCATGGCCGCCATCGAGATGGCGATGGCCGGTATCGAGTTCGCCATTCCGGCGGACGAAGTCATCGATACGATGGGCGAGATCGGGAAGAACATGGACGTGCGCTATCGCGAGACCGCTGGTGGCGGCCTTGCGGCCACGCCGACCGGACGCCGGCTCGCGAAGGAACGGCTCTACGAGATCAAGCGCAGCGGTGGCTGAGCGCACGCACGTGGTGCTGCTCGCAGTGCTGCTCTCGGGTGCGCTCGCCGTTACGGGCGGCTGCAGCGGCCGCGCGGCGGAGAACACGGCGTGGACGCCGAACGACGAACCCCGGACGGTCCCTGCGGAGCCGCCGCTCCGCGCACTGGTGCGGGCTGGCGAGTTCAGCGACCGGAGGCTCACCGAAGCGTCTGGCGTCGTGGCCAGCACGACGGAGCCGGGCGTGCTCTGGTCGCAAAACGATAGCGGCCATTCGGCAATGCTCTTCGCCTACGATTCGACTGGTGCGCCGCGCGGCGCCGTTCAGGTGCGCGATGCCGACAACACCGACTGGGAAGCGATCGCGATCGGACCGTGCCCGCGCGGCGAATGTGTCTACATCGGTGACGTCGGCGACAACTTTGCCAGACGGTCCTATGTTCGGATGTGGCGTGCGCCATCGCCGATCTCCACCGCGCGTGTGACCGAACCCGCCACGTTGCTGCGCATCGTGTACCCCGGCGGCGCACGCGACGTCGAAGCGATGTGGGTTGCGCCCGACACCAGCGTGTGGTTTGCCACGAAGCGGCCGCAGGGCGATGCGAAGGGCAGGCCGCGGCCGTCGCGGCTCTATCGCGTGCCAGCGTCCGCATGGGCCAGCGGTTCCACGGCCACGGCCACCGCGGAGCTGGTCGACTCGCTGCCGATAATACCCCGGGCGTCCGTGTCACGCGATTGGGTCACCGACGCGTCGCTCTCGTCCGTCATGTCCGATGGCCGGCGGCGCCTGGCGATTCTGACCTACGGGTCGGTGTATGTCTTCGATGCCGACCCCCTCACGGGAAGACCCGGCGCGCCGTTGGCGGCCTGCGCCGTTCCGCCAGGCCTACGGCAGGCCGAGGGGATCAGTTGGCTTCCCGACGGGCGGCTCATGCTCGCCAACGAGGGGCGCGGTGCCAGCCTCTATCGGGGACGCTGTCCGTAGTGGGGCCGCTTCCGGTCTGCCGCTCAGATGATGCGATGCCCATACTTCAGCGGTACCCTTCGACATACCCGACGAAACGAATGGACGGGCGCCGCCGTACGGACCGACATCCGAACCTCAAGGAATCGAACATGGTCACGCGAGAAGATATCGAGGCATTCCTCGATCGACTGAGTGCCGACGGCGCCTCCCATCAGGAACTGGAGCCGGGGCTGTGGCTGGTGCGCCCGAGCGGCGCACTGGAATTCGACGTGGTCGTGACGCACAATCCGCCGGTGGTGTTGCTGCGGGTCAAGGTGATGCCACTGCCGACTGTCCCCGCCGAACAGGCCGCACTCAACCGTCGCTTGCTGGAGCTCAATGCCAGCGATCTGTTACACGGCTCATACGGCATCGATCACGACAACGTCGTGCTGACCGAGGCCCTCGAACTCGCCCATCTCGATTTCGAGGAATTTCTCGCGTCGTACGAAAGCATGACTCTTTCGCTCACATCGCACCTTCGTGAGCTGGCCGCCTTCCGCGAGGCTCGCTGAACCATGGGTATCTTCGACCGTCTGTCGACTCTCATCAAGTCGAATCTGAACGAGCTCATTTCTTCGGCGGAAAACCCCGAGAAGATGCTCAATCAGATCATTGTCGACATGCGCAACCAGCTGGCCAAGGCCAAGCAACAGGTCGCCGCGTCCATCGCCGATGAAAAGCGTCTGAAGGATCAGGCCGACGCTGAATTCAAGCTCGCCGACGAATGGGAGCGTCGTGCGATGCTCGCCGTGCAGGAGGGGCGCGACGACCTCGCGAAGCAGGCGCTGCTGCGAGGGCAGGAGCACCTCGAGCATGGCCAGCAGCTCGCCAGCACGTGGGAAACGCACCGCATGGAAACGGAGAAGCTCAAGCAGTCGCTCCGTGACCTGAACGACAAAATCGAAGAGGCGAAGCGGAAGAAAAATCTGCTGCTCGCCCGTCAGCGGCGGGCCGAAGCGCAGGCGCGCATCTCGCAGACCATGTCCGGTCTCTCCGATAATTCGGCGTTCGATGCGTTCAACCGTATGGAAGAGAAAATCACGGCGAACGAACGGCAGTTGCAGGCGGCGCAGGAAATCGACGAGGAGTTCAGCGGCGATCGTCTGGCCGGTGAGTTCAAGCAGCTCGAGCGCGCGTCGGGCGGCGTGAACGCCGACCAGCAGCTGCTCCATCTCAAGCAGCGCATGGGGATGTTGGCCGCGGGCGCGCCCGCCGCGTCGCGTCAACTCGCCGCTGGTACCCCCGGTGCCGCCGGAGCGGCAGCGCCGGCGCAGTTGGCGGCCGGTCCGGATGCGGCGGCTGCCGAACAGGCCAAGACCGGCGAAGCGGAATTGATCGCCGAAATCGAGCGGCTCAGCGGGATGCCGCCGAGGGCGTGATTCACGCGGTCGTGATTGAGCGGTAGATTTCCGGTATCCCTTCCGGTCGCCGACGGCGGCTCCCTTCCCGGGGCCGCCGGTTCGCGTAATCGCCTCTCCGCATCATGGCACAGTCGCGTCGCTTTCTGATCCTCGCCGAAGGCAGCTTCGGTCCGCTCAGCTCCAAGACGGCCAACGCCTGCATCCGCTATGTGCCGGATGAAGTCGCCGCGGTCCTCGACAGCGGCACCGCCGGTCGCACGGCGCAGGACGTGCTTGGCTTCGGCGGCAATATTCCGGTGGTCGCGTCGTTCGCGGCCGGCATGGCACATAAGCCAACCGCTCTGCTGATCGGAATCGCGCCTGCCGGAGGCCAGTTTCCCGATGCCTGGCGCTCGATTGTGGGCGACGCGCTGCGCGCCGGTCTCGATCTCTGGAGTGGCCTTCACACGGTGCTGGGTGATGACCGCGAATTCGCCGCGCTGGCCGCTGCCTCCGGCGCGACGATTCGCGATTTACGCCGCGCACCCACGGGACTCGATGTGGCGTCAGGCCGTGTCCGCGATCTCGAGGCTACGGTTGTGCTCACTGTTGGTACCGACTGCAACATCGGGAAGATGACCGCGCAGTTGCAGGTGCAGTCATCGGTGCGGCAGCTTGGCCATCGGGTGAATTTTGCCGCTACCGGTCAGACCGGCATTTTGGTGGAGGGGCGGGGTATCGCGGTCGATGCCGTCATCGCTGATTTCATCGCCGGTGCCGCCGAGTCGCTCACGATCGAGGCGGCGGAACAGGCGGATATCGTATTGGTGGAAGGGCAGGGGTCGATCATTCATCCCGCCTACTCCGGCGTGACGCTCGGGCTCATGCACGGCGCGCTGCCGCACGCGATGGTGCTGTGTGCGCAGCCCTCACGCACCACGATTCACCGCAACCCGTGGGTGCAGATCCCGTCGCTCAGCGAGATGATCCGCTTGTACGAATCGGCCATGGAACCACTCCGCCCATCGCCGGTGATCGCCATCGCGCTCAACACGTTCGACCTCGATGACCGCGAGGCGCGCGAAGCCGTCGAGCGCGCTCGTGCGGAGACGGGACTGCCCGCGACCGATCCGGTGCGCTTCGAACCACTCGTCATCGGAGAAGCCATTGCGGCGTTTCACGTGGAGCGCATGGCGGAGCGCAAGGTTTTGATCCCGCCCGCAACGTTCGGGTGACACGCGATGGGTGGCATGCTCACATCGTGTCACCCATGATGAAACCACGACTCCTCTCGGTGGCGCGTGCGCGCGCCGAAATATCGGCGGGTGTTCCCGGGCGCTGCGCCATCAGTATTCGCGTGCTCGACGACGTCACGCTCCGCATTCACGCCGGCGAGCTGCTGCTCGTGCACGCGCCGGAGGCGCTCGCCCAGTCGATGTTGCTCGCGGCTCTGGCTGGCCGAGAACACACGCCACGCCATCGATACGTGCGCGCGATGCGCGCCGCCGCGCCGGGGCTCCGGATTCGTCGCGCCGCGCTGCCTGCCGACGCGGTGCCGGAAATCCTGCGTGGATGGCAGGACGTGGAGGTGCCCTCGAGCGCGCCCACCTCGCGCACGCTCTACCTACTGCGCGCCTCTCGTGACGGCGCGGTGACGCGGCGCGAAGCGGCCGAATGGCGGCAGTGGGGCCGGCACGCCCATGAACGACGCGACGGCATCGTGATCGCCTGTTCACCGCCGGTGGTGCGCCCCGACGACGAGCCTCGCCCGCTGCCGGTGCGCGCCGCGCACGAGCCACGCGCGGACTACGCGCCCCAAACCCCAGCGACGGCCTCACGCACGATTCGCCGGTTCGAACTGCGAGCGGGGCGCCTGCACGATGTGCAGACGCCCCGCCGATACCGCACCGACACCGAGCGACCTACTGCCGACCCAGCGCCTCGCCCGTGGACTGCGCGCGGTAAAAGCGACGTTCACGCGCCGATCGCTTGCCATCCATTGCCCACAGCGTCGACTGAATCATGATGCCACGCATACGGCGCGTTTGCTCTGGCGCCGGCACCGTGTACGTCGTACCGACGCGCGCGGCCTCGGGTGCCGCTGGCTCCCCGGTGTACTGCGCCTGCCACGTACCAAGCTTCACGAGGCCGTCGGGCTTCTGCATGATGAACACGCGGCCAACCACCGGTTCGCCGTTGATGATCGTCTGACCCGTCACCGGGTCAACGGGCCACGTACCCGTTGACTGCGGCGCCGGCGCCGCGGCCACCGGCGTCATCATCGCGCTGTCCGGCATCGCCATCGAGTCGGCCACGGCCGTTGTGTCGGTACGCTGTGTGCTGTCCTGCACCATCGAGTCGGCAGGGGCGACGGTGGCCGGTACGGTGGCTGGCTGCGCGGGGGCGGTCGACGGCGGTGCCGACGGCGGAGGGGTCTGCTGCCCACCCTGACTGCGTGCCGCCATGGCGACCGCCACGAGGGCGCCGATGCCGAC